>CAZVPB010000278.1:0-2351 GCA_964628165.1 uncultured Cyanobium sp. | reverse complement strand
CGGGGGCGTGATCCGCCAGCCAGCGGTTCACCCCCCCCAGGGCGAGGAACACCTCAGGGCCGGGGGAAGCGAGCTTGCCGTTGCGCAGCATCGAGATCTGGGAGTTGTGCACCCGACCCAGGTCGAGGGTCTCCGCCAGGGCGGGCAGCACCCGGTGCGACCAGCCGTTGCGGCCGTGCCACACCCTGATCAGGTGCGCGAAGGCGACCCGGCCCGATGCGAGTCTCTCTCGATAGCCCAATGACGATCGGGATCCGTATTGCTACCATCCTAGCGACTGATCTGGATTCGGTCCCCCATGGCCGCCACCGTCTTCTCTCCCCCCAGCAGCGCCCGGCACACCCGGCGTTCCGCCACCATCTCGAGCGCCGATCCGATGCGGCGCGCCGCCGCCCTCCACCGGCCCCGCCGCGGCGAGCCCGCCCCCCGGGTCCAGCCCGGCCGTCGCTGGGGCACCATCTCGTTCATGGTCGCCATCCACGTGCTGGCGGTGGTGGCGCTGCTGCCCCGCTTCTGGAGCGTCGAGGCGGTGGCCACCCTGCTGGTCCTCTACTGGCTCACCGCCTGCCTGGGGGTGACCCTCGGCTACCACCGGCTGCTGAGCCACCGCTCCTTCCGGGTGCCCCGGTGGCTGGAGCGGTTCTTCGCCACCTGCGGCGCCCTCAGCTGCCAGCACGGGCCGATCGACTGGGTCGGGCTGCACCGCCACCACCACAAGTTCTCCGACACCGACGCCGACCACCACAACAGCCACCGCGGCTTCTGGTGGAGCCACATGCTCTGGATGTTCGAGGAGATCCCGGCCATGGGGGCGGTGCCCCGCCTCACCGGCGACCTCGCCCGCGACCCTTACTACCGCTGGCTGAACTCCTGGTTCCTGCTGCTGCAGGGCGTGCTGGGGCTGTTCCTCTTCTGGATCGGCACGGTGACCGGTGCCGGCGGCTGGGCCCTGGTGCTGTGGGGCATCCCGCTGCGGCTGGTGATCGTGTATCACCTCACCTGGCTGGTGAACTCCGCCACCCACGCCTGGGGCAGGGTCGCCCACGAGAGCGGCGACGAATCGCGCAACAACGCCTGGGTGGCCGCCTTCACCTTCGGCGAGGGCTGGCACAACAACCACCACGCCTTCCCCCACTCGGCCCGCCAGGGCTTCGGTCCCCAGATCGACCTCACCTGGCAGCACATCCGTCTGCTGCGCGCCCTCGGCCTTGCCACCCAGGTGCGCCTGCCGCGGGCGGCGCGGAGCCGGACGGCGGCCCGTGCCGTAGGGTGACCGATCGCATTTCCAGAAAAGTCCGGGGTTGTCCACCGCCATGGCCAAGCGCGTCCAAGTCGTTCTCAGTGAAGACGTCCTGAATCTCGGCAAGGACGGCGACCTGGTGGAGGTGGCCCCCGGCTACGCCCGCAACTTCCTCGTGCCCACCGGCAAGGCCCAGCCGGTCACCGCCGCGGTGCTGCGGCAGGTGGAGCACCGGCGGGCCAAGGAGGCCGAGCGGCAGGCGGCCATCAAGGCGGAGGCGGAGGCGTTCCGCACCGCCCTGGCCACCATCGGCCGGTTCACGGTGAAGAAGCAGACCGGCGGCGACGACGTGCTGTTCGGCACGGTGACCAACGGCGACGTGGCCGAGGCCATCGAGTCCGCCACCAAGAAGGAGGTGGACCGCCGCGCCATCACCGTTCCCGAGATCCATCGCACCGGCTCCTACAAGGTGCAGGTCAAGCTCCATCCCGAGGTGACCGCCGAGATCAACCTCGAGGTGGCCAGCTACTGAGAGCCTCCTCCCACCGCCCCCAGCCCTTGTGGCCGGTGGCGGTCCCCACACCAGAGGTGGGGTGAAAGGGCTGGATCGAACCGCCTCCACGGGTGAGGATGGTCCTCCCGTCCCTCGCGACGAACTCCCCGATGGTGAGCGTTCCCCTCGGCGGCTCCGCCCCCGACCGGCCCATGGCCGAACGGCCCGCGGACCTTCCCGGCCGCCCCCGCGGCGGCGGCCGTGGCCCTGAGGAGGGGGTGGACTTCGAGCCGCTGCCGGAGGCGGTGCCGCCCCAGAACCTGGAGGCCGAGGAGGCGGTGCTGGGGGGCATCCTGCTCGATCCCGACGCGGTCGGCCGGGTCGCCGACGTGCTCCGCCCCGAGGCCTTCTATCTCGCCGCCCATCGCGAGATCTACCGCACCGCCCTGATGCTCCACAGCCAGGGCAGGCCCACCGACCTCACCGCCATGGCGGCCTGGCTGGCCGACACGGGCCAGCTGGAGAAGGTGGGCGGCAGCGGCCGGCTGGCGGAACTGGTGGAACGCACCCTCTCCACCGCCTCGATCGACCAGGTGGCGCGCCTGGTGATGGACAAGT
>CAZVPB010000277.1:0-2352 GCA_964628165.1 uncultured Cyanobium sp. | reverse complement strand
AGAGCGAGGGGCGCTCCTACTGGCTGAGCCTGAGCGAGAAGTTCCACCGCACCTTTGCCGTGAAGCCGGAGGATCTTCAGCCGCGGCGCCAGCAGTCTCAGGTTGCCTGACGCCCGCCCTGCCTAGAGTCGAGCTGGTGTTCGCGGCTTCAGCCCGGTTCGAATGGAAGTGCTTGCCCTGCTGCTGGGCGTGCTGGCCCGCACGTTTTCGATCTACTCGCTGATCCTGCTGGTGCGGGTGCTGCTGAGCTGGTTCCCCAACCTCGACTGGAGCAATCCGGTGCTCAGCACCGTGAGCTCGATCACCGATCCCTACCTGGGTGTGTTCCGCGGTCTGATCCCACCCATCGGCGGCCTCGACCTCTCGGCGATCCTGGCCTTCCTCGCCCTCAGCTTCGGCCAGCAGATCCTCGGCAGCATGAGCATGAGCGTGATGGCCGGGCTCTACTGAGCCGCCAGGGCCTGCTCGAGGGGCAGCAGGTCCTCACCCTCCCCTGCCCGGGTGCGCACCGGGGCGTTGAAACCCCGGGCCCGCACACTGCGGAAGCTCAGCGGACCGGCGGTGCCGGCCGGCACCGCCAGACGCAGGGCGAAGCCGGAGCGGCCCGGCGGCACGTCGCCGATCGTGCCCACGCGCGTGCGGTTCTGCAGCACCGGTTCGCCGCTGGCATCGAGGATGCGGGCGTACACGTCGGTGTCGAACACCGTGCGCCGGCCGGAATTCTCCACCATGCCGCGCAGGGCGTAGCAGCGGGCGCCGCCGGCGCGGGAGGTCTCGGGTCGGGCGGCCACATCATCGGCGGGGCAGGGTTCCAGGGTCACCTCGCTGACGCTCAGATCGGCCGCCCAGGCCGGCACGGGCGCCAGCAGCAGGGCCGGCAGCAGCAGGGCGAGGGCCAGCAGCGCCGGCAGCGGGCGGAAGCGGAAGCGGCTCATCGCAGGTCGCCCTCACCACCGATCACACCCCGGGCGGCACGGCTGGCCAGCTTGTCGAGGTTCACACGCGCCACCTGGTCGAGCTCGAGGCCCAGTTCCGTGGCCAGCTGGGCCACATACCAGAGCACATCGCCGAGTTCGAGCTCCAGCGCCTGTTTCACCTCGGGGGAGAAGTCGCCGCCGCGGTCGCGGATCACCTTCTTCACCTTGTCGGCCACCTCGCCGGCCTCACCGCAGAGGCCGAGAGTGGGATAGATGGGGTTGCTGCCGGCATCCGGGTAGCGGGCGGTGGCGCGGGACCGGCGCTGGTAGGTGAGCAGATCCACGCAGGAGCAGTCCGGCAAGAGGCCGATGGTAGTTTCGGCCGGGTCAATGGCGCGCCGATGCATCACCACGATCTCATGCGTCGCACCAAGATCGTGGCCACGATCGGCCCCGCCACCGAATCGCCCCAGCGGCTGCGGGATCTGATCGCCGCCGGCGCCAGCACCTTCCGGCTCAACTTCTCCCACGGCGACCACAGCGAACACGCGGCGCGCATCGCCACCATCCGCGCCGTCTCCGAGGAACTCGGGGTGCAGGTGGGCATCCTCCAGGATCTCCAGGGCCCCAAGATCCGCCTGGGACGCTTCGCCGGCGGACCCATCACCCTCGCCTGCGGCGACAGCTTCCAGCTCACCTCCCGGGAGGTGGCCTGTGACCACACCATCGCCACCGTCACCTACGGCACCCTCGCCGAGGAGGTGCCGGCCGGCAGCCGCATCCTGCTCGACGACGGCCGGGTGGAGATGGTGGTGGAGCGGGTGGACCAGCCGGAACGCACCCTCCACTGCCGGGTGAGCGTGGGCGGGGTGCTCTCCAACAACAAGGGGGTGAACTTCCCCGACGTGCAGCTCTCGATCCGGGCCCTCACCGACAAGGACCGCGTCGACCTGGCCTTCGGGCTCGAACAGGGGGTGGACTGGGTGGCCCTCAGCTTCGTGCGCAACCCCTCCGACCTGCGCGAGATCAAGGAGCTGATCGCCAGGCACGGCTACCGCACTCCGGTGGTGGCCAAGATCGAGAAGTTCGAGGCCATCGACCAGATCGACGACATCCTGCTCCTCTGCGACGGGGTGATGGTGGCCCGTGGCGACCTGGGGGTGGAGATGCCGGCGGAGGAGGTGCCGCTGCTGCAGAAGGAGCTGATCCGCAAGGCCAACAGCCTCGGCATCCCGGTGATCACGGCCACCCAGATGCTCGACTCGATGGTGAGCTGCCCCCGCCCCACCCGCGCCGAGGTGAGCGACGTGGCCAACGCCATCCTCGACGGCACCGACGCGGTGATGCTCAGCGGCGAGACGGCCATCGGCGACTATCCAACCCGCGCCGTCGAGATGCTGGCGCGCATCGCCGAGACGATGGACGCGCAAAAGGA
>CAZVPB010000276.1:0-2367 GCA_964628165.1 uncultured Cyanobium sp. | reverse complement strand
AAGTGGGGCAGCCCCCTGCTCGAACGCCTCAACGGCGACCTCGACACCCTCCGCAGGATCGAGTGCCACAGCTTCTACTCCGCCCTCGACCTGGTGGTGCTGCCGGGCTGGCAGGCGGTGCTGCCGGTGGGAGCGCGAACGATGCTGCCGGTGCTGACCCACCCCCAGCTGCTGCGGGACGGGGCCGCCATCCGGCCGCTGGCGAAGGAACTGCTGCGCCCCTGACGCCCCGAACCGGCCCGGCGGCTCCCCCGGCGCGGGCCATAGCGTTGGCCGGACACGCAGGGATGCGGGCCGTTGATGGGCTGGATCGGGATCTCCCTGCTGGTGCGCTGGCTGCTGGGGTGGTTCCTGGCCCTGCGGCTGCCGCTGCTGCCGGAGGGCAGTCTCGCCGCGGTGCCGCGGGTGTCGGTGCTGATCCCGGCCCGGAACGAGGCCGCCACCCTTCCCCGCCTCATGGCGGCCCTGGCCCGGCAGAGCCTCCGCTCCCTGGAGGTGATCGTCATCGACGACCACTCCAGCGACCGCACCGCCACGGTCGCCCGGCAGGCGGAACCGGAACTCGGCGTCGCGGTGATCCAGCCGCCTCCCCTGCCGGAGGGCTGGTGCGGCAAGACCTGGGCGCTGCATCACGGCGTGGAGGCCTCCAGCGGCGACGTGCTGGTCTTCCTCGATGCCGACACGGAGCCGGGCCCCGCCTTCCTCGAACGCCTCGTGGCGCTGCGGCAGGAACTGGGGGGCCTGGTGTCGGTTCAGCCCTACCACCGCATCGAGCGGCCCTACGAGCAGCTCTCGGTGCTCTTCAACCTGGTGGGTCTCATGTCGGTGCCGCTCGGCCCGGGGTGCGGGGTGGCCTTCGGTCCGGCGATGGCCACCACCCGGGTGGACTACCGGCGTGCCGGTGGTCATGCGGCCGTGGCGGACAAGGTGGTGGAGGACTGGTTCCTCGCCCATCGCTACGAGGAGGCGGGCCTGCCGGTGAGCGCCTTCATCGGCTACGGCCAGATCGCCTATCGCATGTACCCCGGCGGACTGCGGGACATGATCATCGGCTTCGACAAGAACTTCGCCACCGCCGCCGGCGAGGCGCGCTGGCCCTGGATCCTGGCGGTGGTGCTCTGGCTCTCGGGGCTCTTCTGGGCGGCGTGGAGCCTGCCGGCGGCGCTGTTCGGCTGGCCTCTGGAGGGGGATCAGGCCGTGTCCACGAACCTGGCGCTCTACCTCGCCTACGCCCTGCAGCTGCTGGTGATCACCCGCCGCGTCGGTCGTTTCGGCTGGATCAACCTGGTGTTTCCAATTCCGGTGCTGTTCTTTCTCGGCGTCTTCCTGCTGGCGATCCTCAACCTCGGGCGGGGGCGGGTGAGCTGGAAGGGACGCTCCTACCGCACCCGCTGATGGAGGCCCCGGCCTGGCTGCCGCCGCTGCTGGCGACCGCGGGGCTGTGGCTGGGATGGTCGGTGCTGGTCGGCGCGCTCGCCAACCGGCTGCCGCAGCGGCTGCTGCGCGAACCGGCCGGCAGGCGGACACACCCGGGCCGCGCCGCGGCCCTGCGGCTCTATGAACAACGCCTGGCGATCCGGCGCTGGAAGGCCTTCCTCCCCGATGCCGGCAACGCCCTGCCGGGCGGCGTGAGCAAGGCCAGCCTGGCGAGGCGGGATCCCGCCTCCCTGGAGCGGCTGCGCCTGGAGACCCGGCGCGCCGAACTGGTGCACTGGGCCCTCTGGCCGGCCTGGATCGTGACCGCCCTGTGGCTGCCCCCGATCGGCGTGCTGATCAACCTGCTCTTCGCGACCCTGTTCAACCTCCCCTGTCTGCTCATGCAGCGGTACAACCGGCTGCGGCTGGAACGGGCGATCCTGCGCACGTCCGCCTGAAGGTGAGATCCGGCTACCGGATCAGGGGCCGAGATCGGCTTCTCCGAGCACCAGATCCGCCGCCAGCCCCCCATCCTCGGCATGGCGGGCAGCCCAGAACCGGTGCAGGCCCGGCTCGAGCACGAAGCGATCGCCTCCCTCGTCGAAGTAAGCCAGGCGCCGCAGCGGAATCGCCAGCGTCACACGGCGGACCTCGCCCGGGGCGAGGCGCAGCCGCCGGAACGCGACCAGGCTCCTCTCCGGCCGCTCAACGGCGCGGCCGGGCGGCTGCAGGTAGATCTGAACCACCTCCTCCGCCTCCATCGCGCCGGTGTTGCGCACGCTGAGGCCGATCTGCACCGTCCACTCCGCATCGGCATGGCCTTCCACCGCCGCTGTGAGCTCCGCCGCCTCGAAGCGGCTGTAGGAAAGCCCGAAGCCGAAGGGGAACGCCGCCGTATGTCCGTCGCGGCGCAGCCGCCGGTAGCCATGCCAGAGGTCGTAGGTGACCTGC
>CAZVPB010000275.1:0-2377 GCA_964628165.1 uncultured Cyanobium sp. | reverse complement strand
ATGAGCCAGCCCACCATCAGCCCGATCGTCAGAGGTGTGGCCTACGTGAGCGTGTGGGTGGTGCTCTGGGGCACGGTGGCCTCGGTGGCGGATCTCGTGCTGCTGGAACGGGGCATCTATTCCGCCGGCACCGCCGGCCAGGCGTTCACCTTCACGGCCTACGGCATCGCCGCGGTGGTGCTGGCCGTGCGCCTCTCCGGCCGCTTCCTGAAGCCTCAGGACTGAGCCTCACCGCTGCGCCGTCAGCACCGCCTCCGCCATCCGGGCCGTCTGCACGATCGGGCCCACGTCGTGCACCCGCAGCACCCTGGCCCCCTGGGAGATCGCCAGGGCGCACACCGCCGCGGTGCCCCACAGCCGTGCCCGCGGGCGCGGCTCGGCGAGCACCGCGCCGATGAACCGTTTACGGGAGGGGCCCACCAGAAGGGGGAACCCTTCGCGCCCCAGTTCCCCGAGGCGCTGCAGCAGGCTGAGGTTCTGGTCGGTGGTCTTGGCGAAGCCCAGCCCCGGATCCCACAGCAGCTGATCGGTCCTCACGCCGGCGGCCAGGGCACGGTCGGTGGCCCGCAGCAGTTCCTCCCGCACCTCCGCCACCACATCCCCGTAGCTCGCCAGTCCGTCCATCGAGCGGCTGTCGCCGCGGCTGTGCATCACCACGTAGGGGCAGCCGGCCGCGGCCACCAGCCCCGCCATCGCTGGATCCCGCAGGCTGCCGTCCGCCGCCGTGGCGGTCACGTTGGCGCCGCGCACATCGTTGATCCAGTCGGCCCCCGCCGCCAGGGCCGCCTCGGCCACGGCGGCATGGAAGGTGTCCACCGACAGCAGCGGTCCGCTCGGGCCGCTCTCAACGGCCGCCCCATCCGCTTGGCGCCGCGGAAAGGCCTCCCGGATGGAGCGCAGCGCCGGCAGCAGCCGCCGCAGCTCCTCCGCCGCACCCACCTCCGCCGCACCGGGCCGGGTGCTCTGGGCCCCCAGATCGAGCACATCGGCCCCCTGCCGCACCATCCGCCGGGCGCGGCCCAGGGCCTCTTCCTCGCCGTTCAGGAGGCCGCCGTCGCTGAAGGAGTCGGGGGTGAGGTTGAGCACCCCCATCACCAGGGTGCGACGGCCGCGGCGCATCGCCCCCCTCAGGCGGTGACGGGCACCTGGTAGTTGGCGATGCGGCCGAAGCTCTCCGGATCGAGGGAGGCGCCCCCCACCAGCACGCCGTCGATCTCCGGCTGCGCCATCAGCTGGTCGATCGTGGCCGGATTCACCGAACCGCCGTACTGCACCACCACCTCCGGATGGCCCACCCAGCCCCGGATCAGGCCGCACACCCGGTTGGCCTCCTCGGCGGCGCAGGTCTTGCCGGTGCCGATGGCCCAGATCGGTTCGTAGGCGACGATCAGCCGCAGCGGGTCGATCCCCTCCAGCCCCTGCTCCACCTGGCGGTGGATCACCCGTTCGGTCTCGCGGGCCTCCCGCTGATCGAGGCTCTCCCCCACGCAGAGGATCGGCACCATGCCGTGCTGCTGGGCGGACCGTGCCCGCAGGTTGATCTGCTCGTCGGTCTCGCTGTAGTACTTGCGCGGTTCGCTGTGGCCCACGATCGCGTGGGTCACGCCGTGTTCCAGCAGCATCGGGGCCGACACCATGCCCGTGTAGGCCCCCTTCTCGTCCCAGTGGACGTTCTGGGCGGCGATGTGCACCTTCGATCCGGCCAGGGCCCGGCTGAGGGTGGGGATCGCGGTGAAGGGCGGTGCGAGGACCACCTCCCGGTCGGCTGGCAGCCCGGCCACGAGCGGCAGGAAGCGTTCGGCATAGTCCTGCGCCTCGGCGCAGGTCATGTGCATCTTCCAGTTCCCGGCGATGACGGCCTTGCGCACCGGCGACTCCTCGCAACGACGTGGATCCCACGCTACGCCGCGCCTGGGGCCCTCTCCCGCCGCCGCCCCGGCGGCCGCTCCGGGCACGGTCAGGTCCCGTCCATCGATGCGGACCACGTCCCCCGGGGCCAGCCTGCGGCCGCGGCGGGTCTCGATCACCCCGTTGACCCGCACGTCACCCCGCTGCACCCGGTGTTTGGCCTCTCCGCCGGTGGAGACGCAGCCCTGCCACTTGAGGAACTGATCGAGTTTCATCGTGATGGGGGCTCGCTCATCGCCACCGTCACCGTCCGGGGATCTCAGCCTGGACCCGCCGCCTCGGGCCCCATCGGCTCCTCCCTACCGGCGTAGGCTCTGGGGAAGTCTCCCGCAGCGTCGTGACCGATTCCGGCCAGCAGCCTCCCGTTCTCACCTTCGAGGGCAAGCGGTACGACCTCAACGCCCTGCCGGACGACCTGAAGGAACTGGTGCGGGGGATGCAGGTGGCCGATGCCCAGCTGCGGATGCAC
>CAZVPB010000274.1:0-2384 GCA_964628165.1 uncultured Cyanobium sp. | reverse complement strand
CAGCTGGTGGGGGAGGAGCAGCAGAAGCAGGAGATCCTCGAGAAGATGATCCTCGAGGTGGTGGGTCGGATAAGGCCCGAGGCGGACCGCTCCGAACGGACCGAGGTGGTGCTGCCCCGCCACGTGGCCGGCTTCGAGGAACTGAGCCGCAACCCCGAGGAGCTGGAGAAGGGGGTGCTCACCCACTTCGTGCAGTTGGTGTCGCGGGGGATGCTGCGGGACGGCGTCAGCTTCGGCGTGGCCCCCGACCAGGAAGGGGGCCTGCGGGTGCGACTGGAGGACCGCGACGTGGTGCTGGACGTGACCGACCAGGCGGTGGCCGAGGCGATCCTCGTGCATCTGCAGCCCCGCTTCCGGGCCCTGCTGGAGGGCGTGGTGAAATGAGCCCCCGCTACACGGCCCTGATGGCGAGCCTGCCGCCGCTGGGGCAGCTGTTCGAGGCACGGTCGCCGGCCATCTCGCGGCTGAAACTGCAGCAGCGCCTCACGCTGCTGCATCCGGAGGACCGCCACATCGTGGATCTGCTCGTGGGGATCCTCTCCCAGTCGGTACGGGACGAGGCCCGTCCCGGCGGTCCCAGTGACCCGCAGCTGCTGGAGGAGGCCCGCCGCTTCTTCGACGAGGTGCGCAATCCCACCCTTCGCCGCCTCGTGACCCATCGCCTCGATCTGCGCACCATCGAGGCCGCCCTGCGGCGGCGCCACCGCGGCGAGAAGGAGCCGCCCCACGGCGAGGCCTGGGGCCATGGCCCGCTGGTGCCCACCATCGAGCGGCACTGGAAGGAGCCGGCCTTCCGCCTCGAGGCGGTGTTCCCCTGGATTCCCGAGGCGGCGCGGCTGCTGGAGGCCGGGGACCAGGTGGGCCTGGAGCGGCTGCTGTTCGGGGAGATCTGGAAGGAACTCGACCGCGCCGCCTTCGGCCACAACTTCGACTTCGAGGCGGTGGTGATCTATCTGGCCCGCTGGGCCCTCGTGGACCGCTGGTCCCACTTCGATGCGGCGGCGGCGGTGGATCGCTTCCGCCGTCTCATCCAGACCGGTCTCGGCCCCCTCCCCCCGCTCGAACCCGTACCCGCCCCGTGATGACCGACAGCTTCAACCCCGCCCGCGTGGTCGCCGTGCAGGACGACCTGGTGACCATCGCGATGGCGGACACGAATCCGCGGCCGATCCTCAAGAACGAGGTGGTGTACATCTGTCCGCAGCGCGACCAGGGGGACCGTCCGGAGCGGCTCAAGGCGGAGGTGCTGCGGGTGCACGGCACCACCGCCGATGCCCAGGTGTTCGAGAGCACCAAGGGGGTGGGGATCGGCGATCCGGTGGAACAGACCGGCGAACTGCTCTCGGTGAGCCTCGGTCCCGGTCTGCTCACCCAGGTGTACGACGGTCTGCAGAATCCCCTGGCGGGCCTGGCGAGCGGCTACGGCACCTTCCTGCCGAGGGGCGCCACGGTGCCCCCCCTGGACACCGAGAAGAAATGGTCGTTCCAGTCCACGGCCCGGATGGGAGACCGGCTGCGGGCGGGGGATGTGATCGGCACGGTGCAGGAAGGCCGGTACAGCCACAAGATCATGGTGCCCTTCGCCGAACCCGGCGAGGTGACCCTGGAGTGGATCCAGCAGGGGTCCTTCACCATCGACACCGCCATCGCCCGCATCCGCGACGGGCACGGCAACGTCCGCAGCCTCACCCTCGTGCAGGAATGGCCGGTGCGGCGGCCGCTGCCCCAGAACCTGCTGGAGAAGCGCCTCTCCGAACGGCTCTATCCCGAGGAGCCGATGATCACCACCCAGCGGATCGTCGACACCTTCCTGCCGATCGCCCGGGGCGGCACCGGCTGCATTCCCGGACCCTTCGGCGCGGGCAAGACGGTGCTGCAGAACCTGATCTCGCGCCACTCGGCCGTCGACATCGTGATCGTGGTGGCCTGCGGTGAACGGGCCGGCGAGGTGGTGGAGACCATCACCGAATTCCCCAAGCTCACCGACCCCAAGACCGGCGGGTCGCTGATGGACCGCACGATCATCATCTGCAACACCTCCTCGATGCCGGTGGCGGCCCGGGAGGCCTCGATCTACACCGGCCTCACCCTCGGCGAGTACTACCGCCAGATGGGCTACGACGTGCTGCTCATCGCCGATTCCACCTCCCGCTGGGCCCAGGCGATGCGGGAGACCTCCGGACGCCTGGAGGAGATCCCCGGCGAGGAGGCCTTCCCCGCCTATCTCGATTCCTCGGTGAAGGGAGTGTACGAACGGGCGGGAATTCTGCGCACCAACGACGGGAGCGTGGGCAGCCTCACGATGATCGGCACCGTGTCGCCGGCCGGCGGCAACTTCGAGGAACCGGTCACCCAGTCGACCCTCAGCACGGTGAAGGCCTTCC
>CAZVPB010000273.1:0-2393 GCA_964628165.1 uncultured Cyanobium sp. | reverse complement strand
TGAGCATGGCCGCCTCGTCGCTGAGGATGTCCCCGAAGAGGTTGCCGGTGAGCAGCACGTCGAACTGCCGCGGGGCGCGTACGAGCTGCATGGCGGCGTTGTCGACGTACATGTGGGTGAGCTCCACCTCCAGGAAGTCGGCGTGGATGGCCTCCACCCGCTCGCGCCACAACTGGCTCACATCGAGCACGTTGGCCTTGTCCACCGAGCAGAGCCGGCCGCGGCGGCTGGCCGCCCGCTCGAAGGCCAGCCGCGCGATGCGGTCGATCTCGTCGGCGGAGTAGGCCATGGTGTTGAAGGCCCGCTCCACCCCCTCCACCTCGGCGCGTCCCTTCGGCAGGCCGAAGTAGATGCCGCCGGTCAGCTCCCGCACCACGAGCAGGTCCACCCCTTCGATCACCTCCGGCCGCAGGGTGCTGGCCCCGATCAGGGCCGGGACGATCCGCACCGGCCGCAGGTTGGCGAACAGCTCGAGGCCGGAGCGCAGGGCCAGCAGACCGGTCTCGGGCCGCAGCTCCCTCGGCAGGGTGTCGTAGCGGGGGCTGCCGATCGCCGCCAGCAGCACCGCGTCGGCGCTGCGGCAGGCCTGGAGGGTGTCGTCCGGCAGCGGAACGCCGGTGGCCTCGATCGCGGCCCCGCCGATGGGCTGCTCGTCGTAGTGGAGCACGAATCCGTGACGGGCCGCCACCGCATCCAGCAGGAGGCGCGCCACTGCGGTGATCTCGGGGCCGATGCCGTCGCCGGGCAGAAGGGCGATCCGGTAGCGGGTCATGGGGAGGCGGCGGTCGGGAGGCCTGGCGCGAGGCTACGGCGTGGTGCCGCGCAGCTGCCGCAGGGTGCGGGCCATCTCCGGAAGCCGGCTGAAGACGGCGGAACAGCGCAGCCAGAGCCGGTTGGGGATGGCGGGATAGCCGCTCACCACCTCGCCGGCCGCCACCTCGCCGTGGATGCCGGATTTGGAGGAGGCGATCGCCCGGTCGCCGATCACGGCCCGGTTGGCCACCCCCACCTGGCCGGCGAGGATCACCCCCTGCCCCAGCCGGGCTCCGCCGGCGATTCCCACCTGGGCCGCCAGGGCGCAGCCGGGGCCGGTCACGACCCCGTGGCCGACGTGCACGAGGTTGTCGATCTTGGTGCCCGCCCCGATGCGGGTCTCCCCCACCGCGGGGCGGTCGATGGTGCTGCCGCAACCCACCTCGACGCCCGCCTCGAGCACCACCCGGCCGGTCTGGGGCATCTTGCGCCAGCCTTCCGCGGTGGGCACGAAGCCGAAGCCCTCGGCTCCGATGACGGCGTTGGAATGCACCACGCAGCGTTCTCCGAGGCGGCTGCCCGGGTGGAGCACCGCGCCGGCATGGATCTCGCAGCCATGACCGATCTCCACGTCCTCGTAGAGGACCACCCCGGGATGGACCACGCAGCCCTCCCCGAGCCGGGAGCGGGGACCCACCACGACATGGGCGCCGAGGTGGGTGCCCTCGCCGACCGTGGCGCTCGGATCGACGACGGCGGAAGGATGCCGGCCCGGGGGAGGAAGGCGGCGGGGATGGAGCAGCTCGAGGGCCTCGGCGAACCCCAGGCGCGGGTCGTTCAGCGCCACCCAGGCGATGCCCCGCTCGGTGGCCCGCTCCCGCAGGAAGGCGGAGTCGTCTCCCCTGGCGGGAAGCAGCAATGCCGCCGCCCCGCAGGAGTCGAGGCTGTCGGCCAGGGCACTGCCGCTCTCGAGGAAGCCCAGCTGAGCGGCGCCGGCCCGGTCGACCGCCTCGGCGCCGCTCAGTTCGGGATCGCCGGCGAGGTGGCGGGACGTGGCCGGCTCCACCTCGCTGAGCTGGCTGAGGAGGTGGCTGAAGCGCATGCCCTCGAGAACCGCCGGCTGGCGGATCGTAGGCGCTGCGGGGCTCCGTTCAGGAAGGCTCCTCACCCACGGTGAGGACGAGGCGGTCTCGGTGCACCACGGCGGTGCCGACCCCCCCGAGGCGGCGACGCACCTCTGGGCTGCTCATCCCCATGATCCGTCGCAGTTCCCCGCTGCTGAGGCTCGAGAGCCCGCGCCCGAGTTCGCGGCCGTCCTGCGGTGGTGCCACCAGCTCCGGATGGCCGCCTTCGGCCAGGATCCGCACCGGTTCCTGGCGCTCGAAGTCCCCTTCCACGGCGCGGATCCCCACCGCCAGGAGGGAGGCGCCCTGGTCCCGCAGAGCGCGCTCGGCGCCGGCGTCCACCCGCACGCTGCCCTTCGGCAGGAGAGCATGGGCGAGCCAGCCCTTCCGGTCCGGCAGGGGGGTGTCGCTGGGCTGGAAGACCGTGCCCACCCGCTGGCCGGCCAGCAGGGCCTCGAGGACGGCGGGATCGCGGCCGTCGGCGAGGTGCACCCGGATGCCGCTGGAGGTGGCGAT
>CAZVPB010000272.1:0-2399 GCA_964628165.1 uncultured Cyanobium sp. | reverse complement strand
CCCCGCAGCTGCGGCGAGTCGGCGCGGCGGCGCGCCTCGATCACGGTCGAGCAGCCGGAGATGGCTGCGCTCGAGGTGTTCTGAGCCATGTCCCTCGCCGTCACGGCCGTCGGCATGTTCCTGGTCGCCAACCCGATCGGCAACCTGCCCATCTACCTCTCCTTCACCAGCGGCGACCGCCGCGAGGACCTGGCCATCGCCCGCTCCTGCGCCTTCACGGTGGCGATCACCCTTCTGCTTTCCGACTGGGTGGGCAAGGCGCTGCTGCGGGCCTTCGGCATCAGCGTGGAGGCGTTCCAGGCGGCGGGGGGCCTGATCCTGCTGCTCATCGGCCTGTCGATGCTGCGCTCGGAGACCTCCGCGATCCAGCACGACCCCAAGAGCGTGGAACGGGACGCCGACTCCGCCCTCAAGGGGGTGGTGCCGCTGGGCATCCCGCTGATCGCCGGCCCGGGCACCATCGCCATCGTGCTGGCCTCGCCGGAGGTGGCCACCCTGGCCGGGCGGGCCGGCATGAGTGCGGTGATCCTGGCGATCAGCGTGCTGGTGTTCGTGATCTTCGCCGCCGGTGAGCGGATCAGCCGCTTCCTCAGCGCCTCCACCCTGCAGATCCTCACCCGCATCATGGGGCTGCTGCTCAGCTCGATCGCCGTGCAGATGCTCTTCTCCGGCCTCGGCAAGGGATTCCCGGGCCTTGCCGGCGGAGCCTGAATAAGGCGTCCCGGCAACACCATTCTCTTCAGCCCCTCCAGGGAACCTGGCCATCGTCGGCCTGTGCTGATGTTCCCGGCAGGATCAGGAGCGCGGGCAAAGGCATCATGACGCTTCTGACTCAAAGCATCATGATGCCTTTGAGAGGGCCGGAACGGATGCGCACCACGCTGACACTGGACGACGACCTCGCCGAGGCCCTCAACCGCACAGCCCGCCACACGGGCCGTAGCTTCAAAGCGGTGGTGAATGAGGCGATCCGGCGGGGTCTGGCGGCTGGCGAGCAGCCGCCCTCATCAAAGGACCAGCCATTTACGGTGCAGCCCCAGTCCTGTGGCTTCATGCCCGGCATTGATCCGTTGCGACTCAACCAGTTGGTGGATCAGATGGAGGTGGAACTGTTTCAGGCGGCACAGACCCACGGGCAAGGTCAGCCTTCGAAAACCAAGGGTTCGTGCATTCCAACGACGGCGACTTCAGTCGCTTTCCCGGGCTGAGGTGGAACGATCCACTCCAGTGACTGATCACTGGTCAACCACGGGATCGATCTGGACCTTGACACTCAGATCGACATCAAGCTCGAGGTGATGGGCCAGGCCTACCCCAGCTGGGCGCGGAAGCGGCGCACGCTGATCGTGAGGAGGAGCGGGATGAAGATCGCCAGAGCCAGCACGTGGGGCCACAGCACCTCCAGGCCCACCCCCTTGAGCAGGATCCCGCGCACGATGGTGATGTAGTGCCGCAGCGGATTCGCCAGCGAAAGCAGGCGGAAGAAGGCCGGCATCGACTCGATCGGCGCGATGGCGCCGGAGGTCTGCACCAGCGGCAGGTTGATGAAGAAGGAGACCAGCAGCACCTGCTGCTGGCTGCCGGCCAGGGTGGCGAGCAGGATGCCGATGCCGATGCCCACGAACAGGTACAGCCCCGAGAGGGTCAGAAACAGGGCCGCGCTGCCCCGAAGCGGCAGCCCGAACACCAGCCGGCCGAGGCCGAGGGCGAGCAGCAGATCGCCGCAGAGCAGCACGAACAGGGGAATGATCTTGGCCAGCAGGATCTGCCAGGGGGTGGCCGGGGTCATCAGCAGCTGCTCCAGCGTGCCGGTGGTCTTCTCCCGGATCACGGTGACGGCCGACACCAGCGAGGCGATGAGGGTGAGCACGATGCCGATCACCCCGGGGATGAAGAACCAGCTGCTGCGCAGACCGGGGTTGTAGAGGAAGGTGATGCGGGGGCGCACCGGCAGATCGTCGGGGCCGCGTCCCTCGAGATTGAGGCCATAGCGCTGCACGATGCGCTCCAGATAGCCGGCGGCGATGCCGGCGGTGTTGGCATCCACCCCATCGAGGAACACCTGAACCCGGGCGGTCTCCTCCCGGGCCCGATCCCGCCCGAAGCGCGGCGGGATCACCAGCCCGGCGGTCAGCTGCCCTCGCCGCACCATCTCCGCCAGCTGCCGCTCGCCTGCGGGGCGGGCCGCGGCCTCGAACACCTCGTTCTCGGTGAGGGCCGCCACCAGTTCGCGGCTCTCGAACGTCCTCGCCTGGTCCACGATGCCCAGCCGCAGATGATGCACATCGGGATTGAGGGCGAAGCCGTAGATCATCAGCTGCAGGATCGGCGGCACGATCAGCAGGAAGATCAGCTGCCGGTCGTGGAGGATCTGATGCACCTCCTTGCGGATGAGGGCC
>CAZVPB010000271.1:0-2430 GCA_964628165.1 uncultured Cyanobium sp. | reverse complement strand
ACCGGCTGATGGAGGCGGGCGAGGAGGTGATCTGCCTCGACAACTACTTCACCGGCCGCAAGGAGAACGTGCGGCAGTGGATCGGCCATCCCCGCTTCGAGCTGATCCGCCACGACGTGACCGAACCGATCCGGCTGGAGGTGGACCGGGTGTGGCACCTGGCCTGCCCCGCCTCGCCGGTGCACTACCAGCACAACCCGATCAAGACGGCCAAGACCAGCTTCCTCGGCACCTACAACATGCTGGGCCTGGCGCGGCGGGTGGGGGCGCGGCTGCTGCTGGCGAGCACCAGCGAGGTGTATGGCGATCCGGAGGTGCACCCGCAGCCGGAGAGCTACCGGGGCTGCGTGAACACGATCGGGCCCAGGTCGTGTTACGACGAGGGCAAGCGGATCGCCGAGACGCTCTGCTTCGACTACCGGCGCATGCACGGCACCGAGATCCGGGTGATGCGCATCTTCAACACCTACGGCCCGCGCATGCTGCCGAACGACGGCCGGGTGGTGAGCAACTTCATCGTGCAGGCGCTGCGGGGCCAGCCCCTCACCCTCTACGGCGACGGCAGCCAGACCCGCAGCTTCTGCTATGTGGACGACCTGATCGAGGGCATGATCCGGCTGATGAACGGCGAGCATGCGGGGCCGATCAACATCGGCAACCCGGGCGAGTTCACGATCCGCCGTCTGGCGGAACTGGTGCGGGAGCGCATCAACCCCGAACTGGAGCTCACCACCCGGCCCCTGCCCCAGGACGACCCGCTGCAGCGCCAGCCGGTGATCGACCTGGCCAGGCGGGAACTGGGCTGGGAGCCGCGGGTGAGCCTGGAGGAGGGTCTGGAGCCCACCATCGCCTACTTCCGCGAGCGGCTGGAGGTGGCAAGCTGAGGTCCATGCCGCTGCGCCCCGTTTCCTCCGAAGGCACCGCCGCCGGCCCGCAGCGGCTGGTGCCGGTGCCGCCGGCCCGAAAGCGGCGGCGCCGCCGGTGGTGGATCGCCCTGGCGGTGGCCGTGGCGATGGGCGGCGGTGTGGCCTATGAATTCCTGGTGCGGCGGCCCCAGGCGGCCCAGAAGGCGGTGGGCGAGGTGCAGACCGTGGCGGTACAGCGCATGGATCTGGGCGCCTCCACCGAGGCGGGCGGCGTGGTGAACGCCGTGCGGCAGGTGAACCTGAGCCCCAATGTGGCGAGCCGCATCGAGCGCCTGTACATCCGCGAGGGAGACCGGGTGGAGTCGGGCCAGCTGGTGGCGGAGATGGAGAGCGACCAGCTGACCGCCAAGCTCAACCAGGTGAAGGCCCAGCTGGAGGGGGCCCGAGCCCAGCTGGCGGCAGCCCGGGCCGATGCGGAGGTGTCCCGCTCGCGGCGAGCTCGCCATGAGCCGCTGCTGGCCAGCGGGGCGATCTCGGTGGAGCTGATGGAGGAGCTGCGCAACGCCGAGCGGCAGGCCGACATCCGGGTGCAGGAGGCGGCGGTGAAGATCGAGGAGGCCCGCTTCCAGATCCAGCAGAGCGAGGCGGAACTGCGCAACACCCGGGTGTACGCGCCCTTCTCCGGCATCATCACGCGCCTCTACGCCCCGGAGGGCCAGTTCGTGACACCCACGACGGCGGCCTCGGAGGGGGCGGGAGCCACCTCCACCTCGATTGCGGAGCTTTCGAGCGGGCTGGAGGTGGTGGCGAAGCTGCCGGAGGCCAGCCTCACCGAGATCGTCTCGGGCCAGAAGGCCGAGGTGAGCACCGATGCCTTCCCCAATGATGTGTTCACCGGAACCGTGAAGATGGTGTCGCCGCGGGCGGTGACGGAAAACGAGGTGAACTCCTTTCCGGTCACCGTGGCGATCGACACGGGGCTGGGCAAGCTGAAGCCGGCGATGAAGGTGCAGGTGCGCTTCGTTGCCAGTCCGATCCGCGATGCCCTGGTGATTCCCCTCGCGGCCCTCACCTCGGGCGAGAAGAACCAGAAGGGGGTGATCCGCTCCAGCCCCGGAGGGGTCCTGAAGTTCGTTCCCGTCACGCCGGGCCGCATCAGCGGAGACTACGTGCAGGTGGTGGAGGGTCTCGAGCAGGGGGACCGGGTGCTGATCTCGGCTCCGCCCGCCGGTGTGGAGATTCCCGGATTCGGGAAGCAGGGCTGAGCTCTCTCCATGCTGAGCCTGCGGGACACGTTCCATTCGGCCGTCCAGTCGATTGCCGCCCATCCCCTGCGCAGCGGCCTCACGATGCTGGGGGTGATCATCGGCAACGGCGCCTTCGTGGCGATGGCTTCGCTGGGGGAGTCGGCCAAGCTCCACACGATTCAGCGCATGGAGGCTTTCCATGGCCCGAACCGGCTGATCGCCTATGCCACGGCCGACAAGGCCAATCAGCAGATCACCAAGGAGCCCAAGCTGCTGCTGGGGGATGCCTTCGCCCTGGAGAAGGGAACACCCGCGAT
>CAZVPB010000270.1:0-2454 GCA_964628165.1 uncultured Cyanobium sp. | reverse complement strand
GATCAGCCGGGCCTCGCGGCCGTAGCGGCAGGCGGCGAAGCCGTTCTCCTTCAGGTACCACCAGAAGAGGGGCCGCAGCGGCCGCCGTTCCTCCCCGCCGCCGCGGGTGGCGCGCAGGAAGCGGATCAGGCCCCGCAGCAGGGCCACGAAGGCGAGGGCCTCGGCGAGGGTGGGCTGGGCATCCATCACCCGCACCTCGATCGTGCCGAGATCGGGCCGGGGCCGCAGATCCCAGTGGATGTCGTTGATCGTGCGCAGCATCCGCGCCCGCTCCATGGTGGCGAAGAAGTGCTCGAACTCGCTCCAGCGGTGGAAATCCGGGGGCGGTCCGTAGGAGCGGGCGCTGGCCAGCACCCGGTGGCGGAAGGCGGCGAAGCGGGTGTCCTCGCCTTGCCAGAAGGGGGAGGAGGCCGAGAGGGCGATCAGCAGCGGCAGATAGGGCTTGAGTTCCCGCATCAGCAGTACCGCCTCCTCGCCATCGGGCAGGCCGAGGTGCACATGGGTGGCGAAGGTCACCTGGTGGTGACTCAGCCAGCCCGACACCTCCTCCAGCCGGGCGTAGCGGGCGCCGGGCGAGATCAGCGCGGGGCGGGCACAGAAGGGATGGCTGCCGGCGCCGCATGCCGCCAGCCCCACCCGGTCGCAGGCCTCCAGCAGCTCGTCGAGGCGCAGCCGCATCGCGGCGGCCAGTTCGGTGATGTCCTGCGCCGGCGGCGAGATCACCTCCACGGTGTTCTGGATGAACTCCGGCTGGATCGATTCATGGTCATCGCAGGCCTCCAGCAGCGGCAGGATGCCGTCCACCAGGTCACCCGAATCCGGATCGACGAGCTGGAACTCCATCTCCATGCCCACGGAGAAGGAGGGGGAGGGATGGAAGGGGATCACGCGGCGTAGACGGAGACGGCGTCGCGCACCACCCGGTCGAAGAAGGCGGCCCCCACCCGCAGCACGCCCTCGTCGATGTCGAAGGAGGGGCTGTGGAGCGGCACATATTCCATCCCTTCGCCGCGGGCCCCGAAGCGCACGTAGCAGCCGGGAATCTTCTGCAGGTAATAGGAGAAGTCCTCGCCACCCATGCTGGGGTGCTCGAGGCTCATCATGCCCCGCTCCCCCACCACCTTCGCCGCCGCCTTCCAGGCCAGATCCGCCTCCCGTCGCGTGTTCACCACCGGCGGGTAGCCCGCGTCGATCTGCACCTCGAGGCGGGCGTTGTGCAGCTCGCCGAAGGCCCGTGCCATGCGGCGGATGCCGTTGTGGATGTGGTCGCGCACTTCCGGCAGGGTGGTGCGGATGCTGCCCTCGAGATGGGCGGTCTCGGCGATCACGTTCGGCGCCGATCCCGCCTGCACCCGTCCGATGGTCACCACCGACGGATGCACCGGATCCACCTCGCGGGACACCAGCGTCTGCAGGGCGGTGATCAGCAGGCCGGTGATCACCACGGCATCGATGGCCTCGTGGGGCCGGGCGCCGTGGCCGCCGCGGCCCCGCACGTCGATGGCGAAGCGGTCGGACTGGGCGGTGATGACTCCGTCGGCCACCATGATCTCGCCCACGCGGTAGTGCTGGGTGACATGGGCGCCGTAGATCGCGCTCACCCCCTCCAGACAGCCTTCGGCGATCACGGTGCGGGCGCCGCCCCCCTTCTCCTCGGCCGGCTGGAACACGAAGCGCACGCCGATGTCCGGTGGCGAAGCCGCCAGCAGATGGGCCGCCCCCAGCACCATGGCGCAGTGGGCATCGTGACCGCAGGCGTGCATCTTCCCCTCCACCGTGGAGGCATAGGGGAGGTCGGTGTTCTCGTCGCCGGGCAGGGCGTCCATGTCGGCCCGCAGGGCGACGACGGCACCGCAACCCTCGGGTTCGAGCCGGCCGATCACGCCACTGCCCTTGCCGCCGTAGGTGTAGGGAATGCCGAGCCCATCGAGTTCGGCCATGATGCGCTCCGCCGTTCGGACTTCCTCGAAGGCGAGTTCAGGATGGCGGTGAAGTTCGCGGCGCAGTTCCACCATGCGCTGCTGTACATCCTCGGGCACCTCGTTGAATCTCATCGTCCTGATCGCGCCTCATCTCCATCCTTGGCCGCCACCGAAGGGCGGCGCCGGTGCCCCTGACGAAACGTTGCACAGCCCCGAAAGCCGCTGCGCTCAGAGCAGATCCTCCACCGCCAGATCCGGCCTGCGCAGCAGGGCGAAGAGGGTGCCGGCATTGCCGCGGCACACCCGCAGCTCCTGATCGAGCACGGTGATGTCCAGCCAGGCCGGATAGCTCTGGCTCACCTGGCGGAACAGCTCGAGGCGGCGGTCGGCGATGCGCGGGCCGAGCCAGCCGCCGCGCTCGAAGCGCACGCTCACCCGCTGGGGGCCCTCCACGGCGATGCGGGCCTGCACGGCGATCCCCGCCAGAGGCCCCAGGGGGCCGGCCAGCCGCAGCAGATTCATGCCGCGGCCC
>CAZVPB010000269.1:0-2459 GCA_964628165.1 uncultured Cyanobium sp. | reverse complement strand
ATGCGCACGGTGGTGAGGGTGGGAAGCCGCAGCTCGAGAGGGACATGCATCTCGAGGCCGAGCCGCTCGAGTCCCTCCCAGAGGCGCTCGGCGTTGGCGCGGTGCCGGGCCCAGGCGCCCTCCAGCCCCTCCTCGGCGAGGAGACGCAGCGCCTCGCGCATGCCGAAGTTCATGTTCACCGGGGCGGTGTGGTGGTAGACGCGGTCGCTGCCCCAGTACCGGTTGAGCAGGGAGACGTCGAGATACCAGTTGGGCACCTTGTCGCGGCGGGCGGCCAGGCGTGCCTCCGCCCGGGGTCCCATGGTGAAGGGGCCGAGGCCGGGGGGGCAGCTGAGGCCCTTCTGGCTGCAGCTGTAGGCGAGGTCCACCTGCCACGCATCGAGATGGAGGGGAACCCCCCCGAGGGAGGTGACCGTGTCGAGGAGGAGGAGGCAGTCGTGGCGGCGGCAGACGGCACCGATCCCCTCCATCGGCTGGCGGACGCCGGTGGAGGTCTCGGCATGGACCATCGCCAGAACGGCGGGACGGTGCCGTTCCACGGCGGCCTCCACCTCCGCCAGGCTGAAGGCCTCACCCCACGGACATTCGATCGTGACGACCTCGGCGCGGTAGCGGCGCGCCATGTCCACCAGACGGTGGCCGAAGTAGCCCTTCACCGCCACCAGCACGCGGTCGCCGGGCTCGATCACATTGGCGAGGGTGGCCTCCATGGCGGCGCTGCCGGTGCCGCTCATCGGCAGGGTGAGGCGGTTGTCGGTCTGCCAGGCGTACCGCAGCAGTTCCTGCACCTCGCCCATCAACTGGATGTAGAGGGGGTCGAGGTGGCCGATGGGGCTGCGGGCCATCGCCCGCAGGACCGTGGGATGGGCATTGGAGGGCCCCGGCCCCAGCAACAGGCGCTCGGGCGTCGCGATCGGATCCAGCCTCAGCCTGTGGGCGTCGTCCACGGCAAGGGGGACGGGGGTGGTCCGTTCGGAGAGGGGGGCCAAGGCGACGCTGGGTTGTGGGAGGAGAGGAAGGGGAGGGTGAGGAGGGCCGTGTCCTCAGCGGGCACGCACGTCACGGGCGGCGAGGCCGCGGCAGAGGTGGTCGAAGGGAGGCCGCACGATGGCTGCCGCCGCCTGGGGATCGGCGATGTCGGCCGCCACGACCTTCTCCACGATGACATCGCCGAGGAGAGCGATGCCGCGGACAGTGGGACCGGTGGGAACGCCGAGGCTCTTGTAGGTGTCGTCGAGGCCGTTGAGCACCCGCTCGTCGAGGATGGTGCTGTCGTCGGCGATCAGGGCGTAGCTGGCGTAGCGCAGGAAATAGTCGAGATCCCGCAGACAGGCGGCGAGGCGGCGGGTGGTGTAGGCGTTGCCGCCGGGAAGAATGAGCTCCGGATTCTCCAGCCAGAGCCTCTGGGAGGCTTCCCGCACGATCGTGGCGGCTTCGCCGTTGATCAGCTCCACGACGGCCAGCCGCAGGGAGGCCTGGCCGTAGTAGTCGTCGATGCGGTCGATGGCGGCGCGATCGAAGTAGCGGCCGAGCTGGTCGTACCGGCCGATCAGTCCGCTGATGGCATCGCGCATGGGGAGGAGATCCGACGCACCTGGGCGGAAACTAGCACTCCGGAGCGGGCCAAAACCCTGTTGGCGGGCCGCTTCTCGGCAAGTTGACAGAAACGGTTACGCATCGCTCCTCCGGCCGCGGCCGCGGCCGGAGGCGGCGGGGACGCCGGCGGGCAAGCCGGATTCGGTGGCAACCGCTACACGGTGAGGCAGTAGCGCTCCCTACCTTCCTCCAGACCGCCCATGGAACGGTCGCCGGCCTTCCGCAACCCCGCCCCAGCTTCCCTTCATGTCTCAGACTGCCCAGGACGTCCTTCGCCGGATCAAGGACGAAGGCATCGAACTCATCGACCTCAAGTTCGTCGACCTCCACGGGAAGTGGCAGCACCTCACGGTCTGCGACGATCTGATCGATGAAGACGCCTTCACTGACGGCGTCGCCTTCGACGGATCCTCGATCCGCGGCTGGAAGGCCATCAACGAATCGGACATGGCCATGGTGCCGGATCCGAACACCGCCTGGATCGATCCCTTCTACAGCCACAAGACCCTCAGCCTGATCTGCTCCATCCAGGAGCCCCGCAGCGGCAAGCCCTACGAGCGCTGCCCCCGCGCCCTGGCCCAGAAGGCCCTCGATTACCTCGGTTCCACCGGCCTGGCCGACACCGCCTACTTCGGCCCGGAACCCGAGTTCTTCATCTTCGATGACGTTCGCTACAAGAGCGATTTCGGCGGCTCCTTCTACCAGGTCGACTCCATCGAGACCCCCTGGAACACCGACCGCGTCGAGGAAGGCGGCAACCTCGCCTACAAGATCCAGCTGAAGGAGGGATATTTCCCGGTCGCCCCGAACGACACCTTCCAGGACATCCGCACCGAGATGATCCTCGCCATGGGGGCCCTCGG
>CAZVPB010000268.1:0-2469 GCA_964628165.1 uncultured Cyanobium sp. | reverse complement strand
TCCTTGGCCTTGCGGGTGCTGATGTGGCTGCCGGGGATGAAGCCCCGCAGTCCCTCCACCCGCACCAGTGCACCGCCGCGGTTGGTGGCGAACACCTCGCTGTAGATGGTGGCATCCTCCTTCTGGAGCTGACGGACCCTCTCCCAGGCCCGCTGGTACTCGATCCGGCGGATGGACAGGGTGAGCTGTCCGTCCTCGTTCTCTTCGCTGAGGATGAAGAACTCCCGGATCTCCCCGGCCTCGAGCACGTCGCTGAGATGCTCGACGCGGTTGATCGAAACCTCCTGCAGGGGCATGAAGGCCGCTGTCTTGGCCCCGATGTCGATCATGGCGCCCTTCGGCTCCAGGGCGAACACGGTGCCGTTGACGATGTCACCCGGCTTGAAGTTGTAGTCGTACTTGCTGAGGAGAGCCGCGAACTCGTCAAGGGTGAATCCGACCCCGTCGCTGTCCCGTGACCTGGTGATCCGTTCACCGGCGTCGTCGGCGGCAGGCACCTCCATGGCGGCGTCGGCATCCAGTTCCGCGGGCTGGTCGTCGATGACGGCCGCGGTGGTTTCCTCGAGGCTGGTGCCGGCTTCGGGGGAGGGGGTCAAGGTCATGGGATCGGGGCGGTCTGCCTCAGGCAGTGCGAAAGGAAGCCACAGGCCCACCCGCCAGCGGAGCCTGCGCAATCGGTAAGTCTATCAAGGGGCCTCAGCTCACCGCCGCCAGCCGGCCCTTTCCCTTGGAACGGGTGTTGAGGCCCTCGAGGGTGGCCACGAAATCGCTGACGCTGCGGAACTGCCGATAGACCGAGGCGAAGCGGACGTACGCCACCTCGCTCATCTCCCGAAGCTGCTCGAGCACGATCTCGCCGATCTCGGCGCTGGCGATCTCCCGGCCGCTGCGTTGCTGGATCGCGAGTTCGATGTCATCAACCACCGCCTCCAGCCGGGCCGGCTCGAGGCCTGTTTTCTCGCAGGCCCGCAGCAGCCCGTGCAGCAGCTTGGCCCGGTTGAAGGTTTCGCGGGTTCCGTTCCGCTTCACCACCGTGACCGGTACCGTCTCGACCCTCTCGTAGGTGGTGAAGCGGAAGTCGCAGTTGAGGCATTCCCGGCGCCGCCGCACGCTGCGACCTCCGTCGGCCGCCCGAGACTCGAGCACCCGGCTGTCGGTGTGTTGGCAGGAGGGGCACTGCATGCCCGCCGACCCTCGCGTGTCTCGCAAGTGTAGGCAGACGATCCCGGGGTGAGAAGACCTCCCCGGCGCCTCTGCGCATCACCCCAAAAAAAGAAAAGCCCCCGGGTCAACGGGGGCGGTGCAGAGGTCTCGTGGGCTCTCACTTGCCGATCTTCGGTGGATCGCGGAAGGCGATGGCGAAGAACAGGGTGGCCAGAGCCAGGGTCAGGATCAGGATGTAGGCGAAGCTCTCCATGGGGGTTCCTCGGGTGTCCGGCGGTCAGCTGAGGGGGGTGCCGGCGGGCGGCACGTAGCCCTCGGGCAGGCGACGGGTGGAGCGGTCGCCCAGTTTCTCGAAGAGGCCGAATTCCACCTGCTCGCCCAGGTCGGGATCGATGCCGGCGAACACATCCCGGTAGAGGGTGCGGGCGCCATGCCAGATGTGACCGAAGAAGAAGAGAAGGGCGAAGCACGCATGACCGAAGGTGAACCAGCCGCGGGGGGAGGTGCGGAAGGTGCCGTCGGAGTCGTAGGTCTCGCGGTCGAAGTCGAAGGCCTCACCCAGCTGGGACTTCCGGGCCAGGCGCTTGACCTCGGCGGGGTCGGTGAAGGTCTGGCCGTTGAGCGCCCCGCCGTAGACCTTGGCGGTGACCCCCTGCTGCTCGAAGGAGTAGCGGGCCTCGGACCGGCGGAAGGGGATGTCGGCGCGGACCACACCGTTCTGGTCCTCGAGAACCACAGGGAAGTTCTCGAAGAAGTTGGGCAGGCGGCGCACCTCCAGCTCACGCCCCTCGCCATCGGTGAAGGAGATGTGGCCGAGCCAGCCGGTGGGCAGGCCGTCACCGTTCACCATCGGACCGACGCGGAACAGGCCGCCCTTGGCGGGGCTGTTGCCCACGTAGTCGTAGAACGCGAGCTTCTCGGGGATGGAGGACCAGGCCTCCTCCTTGGAGGCGCCGTTGTCGATGGCGGTCTGGACCCGCCGGTTGATCTCCGTCTTGAAGTAGCCCTGGTCCCACTGGTAGCGGGTGGGTCCGAACAGTTCCACCGGAGTGGCGGCAGAGCCATACCACATGGTGCCCGCCACGACGAAGGCGGCGAAGAACACGGCCGCGATGGCGCTGGCGAGCACGGTTTCGATGTTCCCCATCCGCAGGGCCTTGTACAGGCGCTCGGGGGGGCGGGTGGTGATGTGGAAGATGCCGGCGATGATGCCGACGATGCCCGCCGCGATGTGGTGGGCCACGATGCCACCGGGGTTGAAGGGGTTGAAGCCCTCGGGGCCCCAGGCGGGTTGCACGGGTTCGA
>CAZVPB010000267.1:0-2486 GCA_964628165.1 uncultured Cyanobium sp. | reverse complement strand
CGCTGGGCCAGCCTGCTGGGCTTCATCTGGGTGGGCGCCCGGGTGGCCTACGCCGCCGGCTACCTGCAGGCCCCCGAGAAGCGCGGGCCGGGCTTCGGCATCAGCTTTCTGGCGGCCATGGCCCTGTGGGTGATGGCCGCCGTGGGTGCGCTGCAGGCGCTGGGGGGCTGAAGCGGCGTCTGACCACCGCCGGGCCCAGCGGCGCCAGCGGGGCGGCATCCTGAAGCCGCCGCCCAGCCGCCTGCCGCCGCCATGCGTCGCCTCCCCCTGCTCACCGCCCTGGCCGTGCTGGTGGCCCTGCTGCTGGGGATGCCGGGCTGGCGGCCGGTTCTGGGGCAGGCCCAGGCTCCTGCGCCCGCCACGCCTGCCCCCGCAGCCGACCCCAAACCCGTCACCTCGGCGGTGGTGCGCGGGGCGGTGGGGGTGATTGCCAATGAGGGCGGCAACATCGGCGTGCTCAGCGGCCCCGAGGGCGTGCTGCTGGTGGATGGCGGCTACGCCCGCCAGGCCGAGGCGATCCGCGCCGCCATCGCCGCCCTGGCCAGTCCGCCGGCGGCGCCCAGCGCGCCCCCCGCTCCGCCCTCACCCCCCAAGCCCGCCGCCACCCAGCCGGCACCCCCTCAGCCCGCGCCCGCCGCCGCCGCTCCCCAGCCGCCGGCCCCCAAGGCCGCACCTCCCCAGCCGGCGCCCGCTCCCCGGCTGCTGGTGAACACCCATTTCCATCCCGACCACACCGACGGCAACGCCGGCTTCGCCGCCACCGGCGCCGTGATCGTGGCCCACGAGAACACCCACCGCCGCCTGGCGGAGGGCACCATGATCGAGGCCTTCGGGGTGGTGACCCCGCCCGCCCCCGCCGCCGCCCTGCCGCCCGTCAGCTTCGAGCGCGACCTGCGCCTGCGGTTCAACGGCGAAACCGTCGACCTGCTCCACCTGCCCGCCGCCCACACCGACGGCGACGTGATCGTCCGCTTCCGCAACGCCAACGTGATTCATGCGGGTGACGTGTGGTTCAACGGCATGTACCCCTTCATCGACACCCGCCACGGCGGCACGCTCGCCGGTGCCATTGCCGGGGTGGACCGCCTGCTGCTGCTGGCCGGCGAGGACACCCGCCTGATTCCCGGCCACGGCCCGGCGGTGGGCAGCCGGGCCGAGCTGGTGGCCTACCGCCGCATGCTCGCCACCGTGCAGCAGCGCCTGATCGCCCTCAAGGCCCAGGGCTTCACCCTGCCCCAGGCGATCGAGGCCCGCCCCCTGGCCGACCTTGAGGCCACCTGGGGGCAGGGGCTGTTCAGGGGCGACCGCTGGCTGGAGCTGATCTGGAACGGGGTGTGAGCAGATTGACGGCCGACAGCGTGCTTTCACCGGGTGTACTCCATGCCGGCAAAGGCCGCGATGCCCGGCGAACCCTCGACCTCCGCAACGTTCCACTCCCGCCGGGCTGAGAACGCCGCCCTCATGGATGGGCTCTCGTACACCAGCGTCTCCACCGACGCGATCGTGAAGGCCCTCGCCGCGGAGCGGACCGGACGGTGATCGTGGTGGACGCCTCGGCGCTGTTCCGCCGCCTTGGCATCCGTCGCTTCCCCCATGCCCCGCTCCTGGGGCGGATGGCCGCAGCATTGCCCCGCCCCGCCCCGCTTGGCAGGATCGGCCCGTCACCCTGCCGGCGTGCGGCCTGATGTCACACTCCCCGCCGCCGGATCCGGCAGCGCCTGCTGCAGCGCCCGCCCGCCCCTGGTGGCGCCGCCGTCCTCCCGCCACCCTCTCGGCCCGCATGGCCCGCTGGGGGGTGATCATCGTGGCGGCCTACGTGCTGGTGGCGCTGCTCACCCCGCTGCTGGTGTCGGCCGGCCTGCTCCCCGATCCCAACGCCGGCCTCGACAACCCCATCTACGCCGTCCCCTCCCCGGCCCACTGGTGCGGCACCGACCGCCTCGGCCGCGACGTGTGCGTGCGCACCCTG
This sequence comes from uncultured Cyanobium sp., assembly GCA_964628165.1. Lineage (GTDB taxonomy): Bacteria > Cyanobacteriota > Cyanobacteriia > PCC-6307 > Cyanobiaceae > Cyanobium. The sequence goes on along the minus strand of CAZVPB010000267.1, from coordinate 517 downwards.
GCGGGCAGCGGCGTGGCCCTGCAGGTGGTGCTGCTGGCGCTGGTGATCGCCCTGGTGATCGGCGTGCCCCTGGGCATGGTGAGCGGCTACCTGGGCGGCTGGGTCGACCGCCTGCTGGTGCTGCTGATGGACACCCTCTACACCCTGCCGGTGCTGCTCCTCTCGGTGGTGCTGGCCTTCCTGCTCGGCCGCGGCCTGCCCAACGCCGCCGCCGCCCTCTGCGTGGTGTACATCCCCCAGTACTTCCGCGTGGTGCGCAACCAGAGCGCCCAGGTGAAGGCCGAGCTCTACGTGGAGGCCGCCCGCTCCCTGGGCGCCGGGCCGGTGTGGATCCTGCGCCGCTACCTGTTCCGCAACGTGATCACCTCGGTGCCGGTGCTGCTCACCCTCAACGCCGCCGACGCCGTGCTGGTGCTCGGCGGCCTCGGTTTCCTCGGCCTCGGCCTGCCCGAGACCATCCCCGAGTGGGGCGGCGACCTGCAGCAGGCCCTCACCGCCCTGCCCACCGGCATCTGGT
>CAZVPB010000266.1:0-2529 GCA_964628165.1 uncultured Cyanobium sp. | reverse complement strand
TTGCCCCTCCAGTAGTTGCCGTACAGCTGCCCATCCTCGGTGGCAGCCGTGAAGGCGATCCCCGTCCCCGGGCTCCACGTCGTCGACAACTGCGTCCTCGAACCCAACGCCGGCGGCACGTCCCTGCCCGCCATGGCCGATTCCATACCCAGCGTTCCGCCGGACCGGTTCACAGCCCTGCGCGGAGCGGCGCTGCTGGCCGATCCCGCGCTCAACAAGGACACTGCCTTCAGTCCCGAGGAACGCCGGGAGCTGGAGCTCGACGGCCTGCTGCCGGCGGCGGTGGAGCCGCTGGAGCTCCAGGTGCGCCGGGTGTGGGACGGTTTCCAGCGTCAGGTCGATCCCCTGGCCCGCTTCATCTATGTGAGCGCCCTGCGCCAGCGCAACCTCACCCTGTTCCACCGCTTCCTGGAGACCCACATCGAGGCGGTGCTGCCGGTGGTGTACACCCCCACCGTGGGGGCGGTGATCGAGGCCTTCAGCCACACCGACCTGCCGCCGGTGCAGGGCCTCTACCTCACGCCCGAGCACCTGCCGAGGCTGCCGGAGCTGCTGCGCCGAGCCGCGCCGGAGGGCGTCGACCTGCTGCTCGTCACCGATTCCGAGGGCATCCTGGGGATCGGCGACCAGGGCATCGGCGGAATCCACATCTGCCAGGGCAAGCTGGCCGTCTACACCCTCTGCGCCGGGTTGAATCCCGAGCGGGTGCTGGCGGTGACCCTCGACGTGGGCACCGACCGCCCCAGCCTGCTCAGCGATCCCCTCTACCCGGGCCTGCGCCAGCGGCGTCTGCGCGGGGAGGCCTACGACGCCGTGCTGGACGGTTTCGTCGCCGCCGTGGAAGCGGTGTTGCCGCAGGCGTTCCTGCACTGGGAGGACTTCGGCAGTCCCCAGGCCCGGCGGGTACTGGACCGCTACCGCCACCGCCTGCCCAGCTTCAACGACGACATCCAGGGCACCAGCGTGGTGGCCGCCGCAGCGGTGCTGGCCGGCTGCCGGGGGCAGGGGGACCAGCGCATCGTGATCTTCGGGGCGGGCACGGCCGGCTGCGGCATCGCCAGGCGGCTGGTGCGCCTGCTGGAGCTGGGGGGACTGAGCCACGAGCAGGCGCGGGCGCGGATCTGGGCGATCGACCGGCAGGGCCTGCTGCTGGAGGGTCAGGAGCGGATTCCGCCGGCGGCCCTGCCCTACGCCCGGCCCGCCGGCGACGGCGACGGCTTCGATCGCGACCCCGAGGGCCGGATCGGGCTGCCGGAGGTGGTACGGCGGGTGCGGCCCACCGTGCTGATCGGCGCCTCGGCGGTGGCCGGCGTCTTCGAACGCACCGTGGTGGAGGCCATGGCCGGCGGCGAGCAGCGGCCGCTGATCCTGCCGCTCTCCAACCCCACGCCCCTGGCTGAGGCCACCCCGGCGGATCTGATCGCCTGGAGTGGCGGCCGTGCCCTGGTGGCCACCGGCAGCCCCTTCGCGCCGGTGCGCCACGACGGCCGGGAGCGGCGCATCGGCCAGTGCAACAACTGCCTGGTGTTCCCCGGGCTGGGCTTCGCCTGCGTGGCGGTGGGCGCCACCACCGTGAGTGAGCAGATGATCGACGCCGCCCTGACGGCGCTGGTGGAGGCCATCCCCGCCAGCAGGGATGCGGAGGCGCCGCTGATGCCGGCCATGGCCGAGTGCCAGACGGTGGGGGCCGCGGTGGCCGAGGCCGTGGCCCTGGCGGCGGTGGAGCAGGGCCTGGCCCGGCTGGCCACCACGCCAGAGGAGGCCCGGGCCTGTCTGGAGCGGGCGCGCTGGAGCCCCACCTACCCACGTCTGCGCCCCATCATGGTCGCAACGACTGCAGCACCATGAAAGCCAGCTGGAACGGCGACGTCATCGCCACCAGTGACGACATCGTGACGGTGGAGGGCAACGCCTACTTCCCGGCCGAAGCCCTGGACCCCGATTGCTTCCGCCCTTCACAGCACCGCAGCACCTGCGGCTGGAAGGGCGAGGCCCACTACTACGACGTGGTCGTGAACGGCCAGGTGAACGCCAACGCCGCCTGGTTCTACCCCGACCCCAAGCCGGCGGCGGAGCAGATCCGCGGCCGCGTGGCCTTCTGGAAGGGCGTCACGGTGTGCTGAGGGTCCGGGTGACCCCTGCCTCGGTCGGATAACCGGTCCGAGCCTGCGGTCTGCCGCCTTGGCACAGCACCGTGGCCGCTCCAGAGTGCGAGAACCGAACGAACACCGATGCCGCGCCTCCTCCAGGACTGGCGCCGGCGGCTTGCCCGGCAGCTGCGCCGCTGGGCGGCCTCCCTGGCGCCCCCACCCACACCCAGGCTGAGCCTGCCTGCCACCACCGTGGCGCCTCTGGTCTCACCGCTCGCCTCGCCTCTGGCCTCGTGCCCGGCCACCCGCGAACCCCTGACGGTGGAGCGGGCGGTGCTGGAGCGCAGCCTGAGCGTGCTCCGCCGGGAGGCGGCCGACGCCCTGGCCGCCCTCGGTTCGGCCCACGCCCTGGTGAGCTCCGCCCGCTTCAGCCAGCTGC
>CAZVPB010000265.1:0-2599 GCA_964628165.1 uncultured Cyanobium sp. | reverse complement strand
CGATCTCGCGGGTGCGCTCGGTCACCGACACCAGCATGATGTTCATGATGCCGATCCCCCCCACCACCAGGGAGATCGCGGCGGAGCCGCCCAGCATCAGGGTGATCGTGTTGGCCACCGCGTTGAAGGCGCTGAGGATGTCGGCCTGATTGCGCACCCGGAAGTCGTCCTGCCGCGGCGGCACGATCCGGTGGCGCAGCCGCAGCAGGTTGGTGATCTGGAACTGGGCCGCCTCCATCTCCCCCTCGCTGCGGGCCAGCACGGCGATGCTGTCCACCGAGATGCCGGCGATCGCGTTCACCCCCGCGATCCGCGCCGCCATGGTGGTGAGCGGCACCAGCACCACGTCGTCCTGATCGCGGGGTCCGGTGGTGCCCTTGTATTCCATCGTGCCGATCACAGTGAAGGCCTCGCCGCGGATCCGCACCGAACGGTCCACCGCCGTGGCGGGCGTGAGGGCCAGTTCGTCCACCACCGTCTGCCCCAGCACGGCCACCCGGGCGGCCTTGTCCAGCTCGGCCTGGTTGAAGAAACGGCCGGTGAGGGGCAGGAAATCCCGCACCCGGGTGAACTCCGGCGTGGTGCCGTTGATCGTGGTGCTGTAGTTCTCGGCGCCGTGGCTCACCTGCGCCCGGCCGGTGAGGCTGGGGGCCACGGCGGCGACGGCGCCGCAGGACTCCGCGATCGCCCGGGCGTCGTCCCACACGAGGGTGGTGGCGGTGCCGGCTCCCTGGGAAGCCGGACTGCCGGTGGAGGCCTCGCCCCTCTGCACGTACAGCAGGTTGGAGCCGAGCCGTTTCAGCTGGGCTTCCGTCTGAGCCTGGGCGCCGCGGCCGATCGTGATCATGGTGATCACGGCGGCGATGCCGATGATCACCCCGAGCATGGTGAGGCCCGAGCGGAGACGGTTGGCCAGCAGCGAGCCCCAGGCGAGGGCAACGGTCTCCCCCAGGTCCCCCCAGCGGTCGCCGCCCCGCTCGCGGCGGGGCCGGAAGGGGCGGGGAGCAGGCGGCATGATCGTCGTCATCAGCGCGGCGGCGGTCCGCCCGAGCGGCGGAAGGAGGGCATGAACGGCGACCGCCCCGTGACGGGCCGGTCGCTGGGGGCCCTCCGGCCCGGCTGGCTGGTGTACACCCGCTCACCGACCGAGAGTCCGTTGAGCACCTCCGTGCGGCTGCCCACCGTGGCGCCGACCCGGATCCGCCGGAACTCGCCGCCCTCGTCACCGCGCTGCACGTACACCCCGGTGCCCCCCTGTTCGCTCACGATCGCGGGGGTGGGGATCAGCAGGGCGGCGGGACGGGTGCCGACGAGGAAGCGGGCGGTGAGATTCATGCCCGAGCGCAGCTCCTCCCGCCGGGGATCGGTGAGGGTGATGCGCACCTGAAAGCTGGTGACGTTCTGGGTCACCACCGCCTCCGGCGACACCAGCCGCACCTTGCCGCTGAAGGGCCGTCCCGGAAACGCATCCACCTCCAGCTCCACCGCCTGGCCGGGATGGACCGAGCCCACGTCCACCTCGGCCACGTTCGCCACGGCCTCCATCGTGCTGGCCAGGGCCAGGATCGAGGAGGAGGTGGCCGAGGTGGTGGCGCTCGCGGAGGTCGTGGGCGTCACGAAAGCCCCCACGTCGGCGTATTTCTGGGTCACCACCCCCGCGAAGGGGGCGCGGATCACCGTGTCCGCCAGCCGGGTCTCGACCGTGGCGAGGGCGCCCCGGGCCTGGGTCACCTCCGCCCGGGCGGCGGCGATGTCCTCCGGGCGGGCGCCGGAGCGCAGCAGCTGCAGCCGGCTGGCGAGGGCCTGGCGATGGGCGCGGCTGGCGAGGACCGCCGACCGGCTGGCGTCGAAGTCCACCCGGCTGATGGCCCCCGAGCCGTAGAGCTGGCGGTTGCTGGCGTAGCGGGATTCCTCGGCGATCAGGCGGGCCTCGGCTTCCCGCAGGTTGCCGGCGGCCTCCTCGATCTCCTCGGGGCGGTTGCCGGCCTCCAGCTTGCCCAGCTGCGCCTCGGCCGCCTCCAGCGCGCCGCGGGCCCGCAGCCGATCGCCCTGCAGGTTGCTGGCATCCATGCGGGCCAGCACCTGGCCTGCCTCCACCCGGTCCCCCTGGTCCACCAGCAGGGCGGCGACCCGGCCGGATTCCTTGGGGCTGATGTTGATGGGGGTGACCGGCTGGATCGTGCCGGCCGCCGACACCCTGATCTCCACCGCCTCCCTCACCACCTCCACGGTGCGGGAGGCCTCGGCCAGCTGGCGCTTCCTCAGCCGCGCCTGCTGACCCACCATGGCCACCGTGAGGACGATCCCCCCCAGCGCCGCCGCCACGATCGTCCAGCGCCGCCGGGGTCGGGGCAGCGAGGGGATCCAGCGGGGCAGGGCGACGGCCAAGGGACGAGGAAGGGGACGGGGCGGAGCGCGGGGCCCGCCTGTCCTTCATCGTCGACCCGGGATCTGACCGGTCTGCACCCGGCAGCGGGAGAGTGATGACCGGATGTGACCCGCCCGGGCCGGTTCCGTCGGATGGCAGCGGCTCAGCCGATCAGAGCGGCGGCGGGAAAGAGCAGGTACTCCAGGAAGAAGAGCTTCCAGATCAGCTGGT
>CAZVPB010000264.1:0-2604 GCA_964628165.1 uncultured Cyanobium sp. | reverse complement strand
CGTGTCGTCGTAGCCATAGCCCATCAGCATCTCGCCCTTCTGGAGCTTCCGCTCGCCGGCGCAGCTCTTCAGGGCCGCGAGGATGCTGGGAACGTCCTTGCCCGGGCCTGCGGGTGGCGCGTACAGCTTGCACTGGTTGGCCACCAGCAGGGAGTTGATGTAGTGGCTGTGGCCATCCAGGAAGCCGGGTAGAACGGCCCTGCCTCCCAGGTCGATGATCCGGGTGGAGGACGTCTTCCTGGCGAAGGCCTGCTCCCTGTCACCGGCGAACACGATCCTGCCGTTCTCCACGCCCAGGGCTTCCACATAGGTCGGCTCTTTCCCGGCCATGGTGAGGATCGAGCCGTTCACGTAGAGCGTTTCCATCGCCTGAGCCGGCACCGGCAGAGCCGCCAGCAGGCCGGTGATCGCCGTGGCGCCAACCCCGGCCTGGAGCTTCAGCATGAAGGGTCCCCGTTCCATGGTGTGGGTCATGGTCCGACCGTAGGCAGGCCCGGATGTGGCGTCAGCCGGAATCGACAGACCGTCGCGCTCAGGACCCGACCGTTCTCCCGGCTTCTCCAGGCCCATCGAACGACACCACCCGCTGGCCTCTTGCCGGCATGATTCGCCCCGACCTCACCCTCACCTTTCGAGTCTTGCGGTGATGGTTGTCCCGAAGGCCGGAACTCCTTCTCAGACCTTCGGCACCTGCGCCGCAACGCGTGCCGAGCCGGGAATGGGTCGCCTCGGATTCGAACCGAGGACCAATCGGTTAAAAGCCGAGTGCTCTACCGCTGAGCTAGCGACCCAGCACCGGAAAATCCGGCACCCAGGGAACGTACCACCCGGGCTGCCCACAATGCAGCCACCCGCTCCGTTCCCATGTCCCCCTCCGACGAACCGCTCCGCCCCTGGCCCGCTCCGGTCGTCCACCCCGAGGCGTGGGTGGCGGAGAGCGCCGTGCTGATCGGCGAGGTGCGGCTGGAGGCCGGGGCCAGTCTGTGGCCCACCGCCGTGGCCCGCGGCGACCTCTGCCCCATCGTGATCGGGGCGGGCAGCAACGTGCAGGACGGAGCCGTGCTCCACGGGGACCCCGGCCAGCCGGTGATCATCGGCGCCGACGTGACCATCGGCCACCGGGCGGTGATCCACGGCGCCACCCTCGGCGACGGCTGCCTGATCGGCATCGGCGCCATCGTTCTCAACGGCGTCACCGTGGGCGAGGGGGCCCTGGTGGCGGCGGGGTCGGTGGTCACGAAGGACGTGCCGGCCGCCACCCTGGTGATGGGGGCTCCCGCCGTGGCGCGGCGGGAACTGGGCGCCGAGGCGGTCGCGGGCCAGCGGGACCACGCGCGCCGTTACCGCGAGCTGGCCATGGCCCACGCGGCTCAGAGCCGGCAGCGTCCGGCGGGATCCGCCAGCGGCGGCTCCTGACGCGGGAACAGGATCTGTCCTTCCGGAAACAGGACCCGGAAGCCTCCGTTGGCCCAGTTCCAGCGGCCGGTCCCGAATTCCGGGGAATGGGCGGTGCAGGCGGGGAGGAGCAGGACACTGCCCCGGGACGACCGCAACTCGATGCCGCCGGCACGGGAAACGGCGGTCCACGGGCGCCCCTCGGCATCGAGCACGGCCGGCTCCGCCCCCGCCCCCTTCAGCCAGGCCGCGGCCAGCAGCGTGAGCACCCCCACGCCCATGCGCCACGGCCCCGCTCCCTTCATTCGATTCAGCCTGCCTGCCGGCCGGAGGAGATCCCGGTCCAGGTTCCGTAAACTTCCCGCACCTCCCTCGCCTCCGCCATGGATCTCCGGCTTCTGCTCGTTCTTCTGCCGATCGTGCTCGCCGCCGGCTGGGCCGTGTTCCACATCGGCCGCGCCGCCGTGGGCCAGCTGCAGCTCTTCCTGAAGCGCGCCCGGGCCTGATGGTGGAGGTGATCGGTGCCGGCCTGGCCGGCACCGAGGCGGCCTGGCAGATCGCCGCCGCCGGCATCCCTGTGCGGCTGGTGGAGATGCGGCCCGTGCGCCGCTCCCCCGCGCACCACACCGCCGAGTTCGCCGAGCTCGTCTGCAGCAACAGCTTCGGCGCCCTCTCCGCCGACCGGGCCGCCGGCCTGCTCCAGGAGGAGCTGCGGCGCCTCGGCTCGATGGTGGTCCGCACCGCCGATGCCCATGCGGTGCCGGCGGGCGGTGCCCTCGCCGTCGACCGGAGCCGCTTCAGCGCCTCCCTCACCGCCGCCCTCGAATCCCACCCCCTGATCACCGTCGAGCGGCGTGAGCAGCGGGAGCTGCCGCCGCCGGAGCGGATCGCCGTGCTCGCCACCGGTCCCCTCACCAGCGAGGCCCTCGCCGAGGACGTGCGGCGCTTGACCGGGCGTGCCGACTGCCACTTCTTCGACGCCGCCAGCCCCATTGTGGACGGGGAGAGCATCGATCTGGATGTGGCCTTCCGTGCCAGCCGCTACGACCGCGGTGATGCCGACTACATCAACTGCCCGATGAACCGCCAGCAGTACCTCGCCTTCCGCGAGGCGCTGCTGGCGGCCGAGCAGGCGGAGCTCAAGGAGTTCGACCGGCAGAGCGCCACCTTCTTCGAGGGCTGCCTGCCGATCGAGGAGCTGGCCCGCCG
>CAZVPB010000263.1:0-2614 GCA_964628165.1 uncultured Cyanobium sp. | reverse complement strand
CCGCCGGCGTGAGCTCCCCCGCCACCTTGTAGAGGTTGGGGATCATCAGCAGCAGACCCTGGGACGCCGTGAAGGTGGTGGTGAGGGCGCCGGCCTGCAGGGCGCCGTGGACGGTGCCGGCGGCGCCGCCCTCGCTCTGCAGCTCCACCACCGTGGGCACCGAGCCCCAGAGGTTGGGCCGGCCCGCCGAAGCCCAGGCGTCGGCCCATTCCCCCATCGGCGAGGCGGGGGTGATCGGATAGATGGCGATCACCTCGTTGAGGCGGTAGGCGACCCGCGCCACCGCCTCGTTGCCGTCGACGGTGATGACCTCGTCCCGTTCCGGCCGGGCCTGGGGCGGCGCCGATGCGGCGGGGGCGGAGAGGGTCGCGGTCATGGTTCGTCCTCCTCGACGATGCTGAGGGCCAGCCCCACGTGCACGAGCACCCGGTCACCGACGCGGGCCTGCGGCAGGCAGGCCAGGCTGACCTGCTGACGCACGCCGCCGAAATCCACCTCGGCCCGCCGCCAGAGCGGGTCGTGGGGATCAGATGCCGCGGCGGGGGGCTGATCCGCGATCGCGAGGATGCGACCGGCGACGGCCAGACACATGGGCGGCGGCCCCCCGGCGGTGCGTCTCTTCCTCGGTTATAGGCACAGGTTGCGGGCCCGACAGCGGCTGCCGGCGCAGGAGAGCGGGATGTGAGGCCCCCCACACCTGGCCCAGGGCCAGTCCGCCGTCGCTGGGGGGCACCTGCCGGTTCCAGAAGGGTTCCAGCCCCCTCCGCCGCAGGGCGGCGAGGGTCTCCTCCAGCAGCAGCCGGTTCTGGAAGCAGCCGCCGGCCAGGGCCACCCGGCGCGGCCCGCCCTGGGCGAGCGCCGCCTGGGCGGCGGTGGCGAACCCCTCCGCCACGGCCCGGTGGAAGCGGACGGCGCAGACCGCCGCGGCGGTGTCCGCCGCGATGTCGTCGAGCAGGGCGGTGAGGAGGGGCCGCCAGTCGAGCAGGACCGCTCCATCGCCGCCGCCACCGTCGTCGTCGGGGCGCAGCGGCAGCCGGTAGGCGCCTGCGTCCGGGCCCGCGGCCCCGTTGCCGGCGGCACAGCCCTCCAGCCGCAGGCCCCCCTCCCCCTCGTGGCTGAGCACCTGCACCAGGCCCAGCAGGGAGGCGGCGGCATCGAACAGCCGGCCGGCGCTGGAGCAGAGGGGCGCATTGCAGCCGCCGGCGAGGGCCCGGAGCAGCAGATCCCGTTCCTCCGGAGCGAAGGCTTCACGGCAGTAACGGCTGCCGGGGTGCGCGAACGCCGCCCCGGCTCCCCAGGCGGAGGCGAGCAGTCCCAGGGCCGCACGGCGCGGCTCGCCCATGGCCCGGTCGCCGCCGGGCAGCGGAAACGGCCGCAGGCCCGCCAGCCGCCGCCAGCCGTCGGCGTCGATGCGCAGCACCTCGCCGCCCCACAGCCGGTGGCCGGGGCCGGCATCGAAGCCAAGGCCGTCCAGGGCGACCACGGCCAGCGGCGGCGGCAGCCCGTGCTCGGCCATCACCGCAAGCCCGTGGGCGAGGTGGTGCGGCACCGGCACCACGCCGGCGGTGTCCTCCAGCAGCTGGTGGCTGAGGTAGCCGGGGTGGCCGTCGCAGGCGAGGGCCACGAGGGCGCCGCCCTGAGCGGTCCTGATCTCCGCCAGGCCGCTCCGCAGACGTTCGAGCACCCGCGCCTCGGCCAGGTCGCCGAGGTGGGGGGCCAGCCAGATCCGCCCGTCGCGGGCGAGGGCGGGGGCGCTCTTGAGGTCGCCGCCGAGGGCCACCACCGCCCTGTCCTCCCACTCCGCGGGCACCCCGGGCGGGGCGGCGTCCGCCGGCCGCAGCGGTTCGGGAGCGAAGCCGCGGGCGCGGCGCAGCAGCACGGGCCGCCCCTCGATCACCTGCGCCACCGAGTCGTCGAGGGGGCGGGCGATGGGGCGGTCGTGCACGAGGAAGGCATCGGCGACGGGGACGGGCGCCTCCGCCCCCAGCCGCTCCACCGCCTCCGCCACCGCGGTGCAGAGGGGTTCGCCACTGGGGTTGCCGCTGGTGGCGACCAGTGGCCCGCCGAAGCGGCGGGCCAGCAGATGGTGGAGGGGGGAGGCGGGCAGCATCACGCCCAGGGAGGGGCTGCCCGGGGCCACGCCGGGGAAGGCCTCGGCATCGCCGTCACGGCGGCGCAGCAGCACGATCGGCGCGGCCGGCGAGCTCAGCAGGGCGCGCTCGGCGGCATCGATCCGCACCTGGGGCTCGATCTCCGCCAGGCCGGCCACCAGCAGGGCGAAGGGCCTGGCGGGCCGCCGCTTGCGGCGCCGCAGCCGCTCCACCGCGTCGGGGTCTGCGGCATCCACCAGCAGCTGGAAACCGCCGACGCCCTGCAGGGCAAGGATGCCGCCGCCATGAAGCAGCTCGCAGGCGGCCGCGAGCGGATCGCCACCCTCCTGCCGGCCATGGCCATCGAGCAGCGCGAGCCGGGGGCCGCAGGCGGGACAGGCGATCGACTCGGCGTGGAAGCGGCGGTCGGCCGGATCCTCGAACTCCCGCCGGCAGGCGAGGCAGAGGGGAAAGGCGGCGAGGCTGGTGTGGGCGCGGGCGAAGGGCTCGGCGGTGGCGATCGA
>CAZVPB010000262.1:0-2621 GCA_964628165.1 uncultured Cyanobium sp. | reverse complement strand
ACTGCCGAAAGCCGATCACCGATCTCTTACGGCCCTCACCCGGGAGGGGTTGGGGCGGGTCTGATCAGCGGTCCTGACGGCTCGGCCGGCTCAGCGGTTCCGGCGGACCGTGGCATAGGCGGGCTGCATCAGGCCGCCACCGCCGGAACCGCCGTCGTCCTCGTCGTTGCCGCCGGCGGGCGGGATCAGGGCCAGCAGGGCGATCACCGCAGCGCCCACCACGAGAGACAGGGGAAGCCCGGAGGTCGTCGCGGTGGTGGTGAGGTCGCTGAAGTCGCCCATGCCCTCTCGCTTAGTGAGAGGACTGTAACAGATTGTTGCGGAAGGCTGGGGCAATCCCGCCTCTCAGCCGCCCTGGTAGTTCGCGTCCTGCCAGCAGCGCGGCAGCGCCTCGCCGGAGGGGAAGAACAGGGCCGCCTTCTCGAAGTGATGGGGCTCCTGCAGTTCCTCACCGCCGTGGATGCGGGCCTGCACGGTGGTGGCGAAGGGGTCGAAGAGGGCCTTGAGGTCGAGCACCTCCACCAGGCTGACGTCGTCTTCGTCGTGACGGAGCTTCAGGAACATGGCCGCTGGCCCTTTGCCGCTGCCTCAAGTGTGATCGCCCGCTGACCCCCCCGGTGGCGGTCGTAACAGTTCGTCCGTGCCATGGCGGACTTTCTCTGACGCGGGCGCCGCAACTCGCTAAAGCAAAGGGGCAGCGTCTTTTGCCTCCCCGCTTCTCCATGGCCCATCACCCCATCCTGATCGTCGGCGGCGGCGCCGCCGGCCTCACGGTGGCGAGTCAGCTGCGGCTGGCCCGTCCCGGGCTGGAGATCACCATCCTGGAACCCTCGGCCGATCACTTCTATCAGCCGGGCTGGACGCTGGTGGGGGGGGGCGTGTTCAGCCTCGAGCAGACCCACCGCGACGAGAGCGAGCTGATCCCCGAAGGGGTGAAGTGGATCCAGGCCGGCGCCGCCTCCTTCGATCCGGCCGCCAGCAGCCTCACCACCAGCGACGGCGACACTCTCACCTACGACGTGCTGGTGGTGGCCACCGGCATCAAGCTCTGCTGGGAGCGCATCGAGGGCCTGCCCGACGCCCTCGGCAGCCAGGGCATCACCAGCAACTATTCCCGCGAGCACGTCACCTACACCTGGGAAACGATCCAGAACTTCCGGGGCGGCACGGCGATCTTCACCTATCCGGACACGCCGATCAAATGCGCCGGCGCGCCCCAGAAGATCATGTACATGGCCGACGACGTGTTCAAGGGCAAGAGCGGCGTGGGCGTGAACAGCCATGTGATCTACGCCACCGCCACCCCCGGCATCTTCGGCATCCCCGTCTATGCCGCGCCGCTGCGGGAGGTGGTGGCCCGCCGCGGCATCGATGCCCGCTACAGGCACACCCTGCGCGCCGTGAAGCCGGACCAAAAGCTGGCGGTGTTCGAGGTGGGCGACGACGCCGGCGGCTACGAGGAGGTGATCCCCTTCGACATGATCCACGTCACCCCGCCCATGTCCGCCCCCGACGTGGTGGCCGCCAGCCCGCTGGCGGTGCAGGGTCCCGGCGGCTGGGTGGAGGTGGACAAGTTCACCACCCAGCACGTGCGCTTCCCCAACGTGTTCTCCCTCGGCGACGTGTCGTCGCTGCCCAACTCCAAGACGGCGGCGGCGGTGCGGGGACAGGCGCCGGTGCTGGTGGCCAACCTGCTCGCCCATCTCGACGGCCGGGCGCTGACCGCGCGCTACGACGGCTACGCCTGCTGCCCGCTGATCACCGGCTACGGCAAGACGATCATGGCCGAGTTCGATTACGACGGGAATCCACGGCCCTCCTTCCCCCTCGACCCCACCAAGGAGCGCTGGAGCATGTGGCTGGTGAAGACCAAGCTGCTGCCCTGGATCTACTGGAACCGCATGCTCAAGGGCCAGCCCCACGAGCGCCGCTACATGCCCGGCGTGAAGGCCTGACGCCTCAGGGCAGCCCGCTCCGCTGCTTGAGTTCCCGCAGGCGCTGCTCGAGGGCCGCCAGCATCTCCAGGCCGAACAGGGGCGTTTCCTGGATGGCGAAGAGGAAGCGGTCCTTGCCGAGAACCACCAGCTTGGTGTCCATCAGGGCGGTGGCGGTGCCGTGGCGGCGGTGCTGCGGCTCCACCAGGGCGCCGATGCCGAAGGTCTCCCCCGGCCCGAAGGTCTCCGTCTGGCTGACGCCGTCCCACTGGATCCGCACCATCCCCGCGATCACCCCGAACATCGTGTCGCCGGGCTCGCCGGAGCGGAACACCTCCTCACCCGCCGCGTAGGTGCGCACCGGGTGGTTGCGCGCCAGCACCGCCATCGTCTCGAGGGCACCGTGGCTGGGGGAAGGCATGGAAACCTGCGGCTTCGCCATTCAGAGTGGGCCGGGGAGGTTAAGGGGAAGACAAATCGGCGACCCTCAGGCCGGCGGACCCGCCGACGCGATCCCCTGCAGCGGCTTCACCTGCCAGATCCGCTCGTTGTAGTCGCGGATCGAACGGTCGGAGGAGAAGAAGCCGGTCCGGGCGGTGTTGAGCACCGAGAGCCGCTGCCAGTGGGCCCGGTCGGCCCAGGTGCGGCTCACCTCGTCCTGCGCCCGCAGGTAGTCGGCGAAGTCGG
>CAZVPB010000261.1:0-2646 GCA_964628165.1 uncultured Cyanobium sp. | reverse complement strand
ACGTCGCTCCGCAGCCGTGTGAGCCGCTGGCGCTCGCTCTGCTGCGCGGTCAGCTGATTCCGCAGGCCCTGGGCCTGGCTCTGCAGGGCCGTGGCTTCCTCCGTCGGTTCCAGCACGTTGTGGGTGCGGCGGAAACGCTCGAGTTCCTGCTGCAGCTCACCCACCTTGGCCCGAAGCTCCGGCGCCTGTTCATCAAGGAACCTGCCCCCCTCGTTGAGCTGCTCTCTTCTTTGCTCCAGCGACCACTTCAAATAGGCCGCCTCGGTGAGCCGCAGGGCCTCCCGCAGCTGGTCGGGATTGCTGCCGCGGGCGTTCACCCCCAGAAGACCACGGGCGATGAAGTTGTTGTTGCCGCCGGCATCGGCACTGATCAGGTTCACGCCGATCTTCGGCGGGTTGGCATCGGGAAACTGCTTGGTGAGTTCCTGGTAGACCGGCTCCAGCACCGAAGGACTCTCCAGCACCCGGATCAGGGTGGGCACGTCCACCTGGGTGACATTGCGGGCAGCGGTGCCGATCGCCTCGTCCCCGCCGGTGGGAACATTGATGGGATCGGAGATGAGCAGAGTGAATCCGCCGGTGTAGACCGGGGAGGTGATCCTGCGGTGGATGGTCATCAGACCGGCGATCACCGTCACCGCCGCGGTGGTCACCAAAAAGATGCGGCGCCGCCGGCGGAACACCGCGAGAATTCCACGGATCCCGGAGCCCGCCGGCTCGTCGGGACGATCGAGCGGCCTCAGTAAGGGATTGGTGCCGGGCAGAGGGGTGGGTGTGCCTGCGCCGCTGCTGCTGACCATGACCGAACCGAGATGGCGCTGATCTTATCGGAATTTCCCGGATCGACACTTCTTCTACGATCCGCGCACCAGCGCCGCAGCAAGGGGAAATGGCTGACGTCATCGGAACCGAGTTCAGTGCCCGCCGGCTGAACACCGTGGCCCGTCTTTCCGCCTACAGCCTGCTGATGGTCTTCGTCATCAGTGCTCTGGCTGCGGTGGTGGGTGTCAGAAGCTCCGATCCGGCCCAGGCCCTCGCCCTCATCACCGAGATCCTCGAGCGGTCCACCCTTCCCCTGGTGGCGGTGCTCTTTCTCTATCTGGGTTTCTCCGGCGACGCCGTTCCGGCCCTGTGGGAATGCCGCATCGCCCTGTGGCTCCGGCCCCTGCTGCGGCTGGCGGCGCTGCTTTACCTCATCAGCGCCATCGCCGTGGCGGCGCTGACTCCCCAGATCGAGGCGGCGCGGGTGGGGGCGCTCGAATCCCAGGTGCAGCAGTCGGAGCAGGGCCTCGCCGCCCTGCGGCAGGGGGTGGAGCGGGTCGACAGCGCCGCCCTGCTGCGGCGGCTGCTGGCGGTTCAGCCCCAGCTGCTGCGCTCCTTCGAATCGGAGGGGGGCGCCAATCCGGACGAGCCGCTCGATGCCCAGCGGGCCCGGGCCACCACCCTGCTGGAGCGGGCCGAGACCAACCTGCGCCGGGAGTATCAGGGCCAGCGGGCCCAACTCAGCTTCGGGCTGGGCCGCCAGGCGGTCCGTCTCGCCCTCACCGCCTTCGTCTACGCCCTCTACTACCTGCTGGTGGCCCAGATCTGGCCCCGTTCCCTCGCCGCCACCGTGGAGCGGATCCGCGACCTGCGGGCCCGCCGTGAGGCCGAGGCCGCGTGAGCCGCTCCGCCGCCTCCCTCGCCCGCCTCACCCTTCTGGCGGGGCTGGCGGCCAGCCACCTCACCCTGCTGGTGCGGGCCTCGATGGGGTCCTTCGCGATCATGGCCGCCCCCTCCTGGCTCGGCGGCGGCCTGCTGCTCCTCGAGAGGGAGGACCAGGGCCTGCCGCCGTCGCTGGGTTCCCTGCCGCGAAGGCGGTTCGCTCTGGGGCTGCTGCTGCTGCTGTGGCCGCTGCTGGTGCTCACCTTCGCGGCCCGGCTCTACGACCCGCTGCTCCATCTCCTGCCCCTGTTCGCCCTGCCTGCCCTGGCCCTGCTGGCGGGCGCACCGCTCCGCTCCCCCCTCACCGGCCAGCTCCTGCTGATCGGATCCCTGCTGCCCTTCCAGGTGCTGCTGAACCGCTTCCTGCCCACCGAACCCCTGGCGGTGGCCACCGCCAGGGTGTCCGCCTTCCTGCTCATGCTGATGGGAAAGCCGGCATTCCCCGCGGGGCGTGACATCGTGCTGGCCGATCAGGTGCTGGTGGTGGATGCCAGCTGCACCGGCGTCAACACCATCTCCCTCTGCCTGGCGGCGGTGGTGCTGCTCCTGCTGCTGCTGCCGCCGCCCTTCTTCCGCCGCCGCGGTCCGCGCCAGTCCCCTCTCCTCAACGGCGCCCTGCTGGGCGGCTTCGCCCTGGCGGCCGCCTTCCTGGTGAACACGGTGCGCGTCGCCCTGCTCGGCCTCACCCGCAAGGATCCCGACGCCTCCGGCCTGGCCCAGCTGACCACCTTCGACTTCTGGCATGACGGCACGGGCTCCCACGTCTTCTCCCTGGCGGCGATGCTGATCGTGTGCGGTGCCTATGTGCTCGCCCTGGAGATCCACCTGCGGCAGTCCCGCCCCTCCCCGCCGTGACCAGGGCATGACGGCGAAGTTTTCGATGCCCACGTCCCGGGGTCTGATGCTGGCGTTACTGGCCGGCTGGGCGGGCGTGCTCTCGCT
>CAZVPB010000260.1:0-2659 GCA_964628165.1 uncultured Cyanobium sp. | reverse complement strand
CTCACGGCGCGCCGCCAGCGCAGCAGCATCGATGACGCTGCCCTCGGGGACGCCCTCGAGCGGATCACCATGGGCCTGGCCGCGGCTCCCCTGCAGGACTCCGCCAAGAAGCGGCTGATCGCCTATCACGAGGTGGGCCATGCCCTTCTCACCACGCTGGTGCCCCACGCCGACCGGCTCGACAAGGTGACCCTGCTGCCCCGGGCCGGCGGCATCGGCGGCTTCGCCCGCACCATGCCCGATGAGGACGTGCTCGACTCGGGCCTGATCAGCAAGGCCTATCTGCTGGCGCGCATGGTGGTGGCCATGGGCGGGCGGGCCGCGGAGCAGGTGGTGTTCGGCTCCGATGAGATCACCCAGGGAGCCTCCAGTGACCTGGAACTGGTGGCCCGCATCGGCCGCGAGATGGTCACCCGCTACGGCTTCTCGCCCCTGGGCCCGCTGGCGCTGGAGGCCGAGGGTCCGGAGGTGTTCCTGGGCCGCGACTGGCTGCGCTCCCAGCCCCACTACTCCGAGGACACCGGCAGCCGCATCGACGCCCAGGTGCGCGAACTGGCCCGTCACGCCCTCGATCGGGCGATCGCCCTGCTCGAGCCCCGCCGCGATCTGATGGATGCGCTGGTGGAGCGTCTGATCGTGGAGGAAACGATTGATGGCGACAGCTTCCGCGCGATCGTGGCCGCCGATGAGGAGCGGCGCTCAGCCGCCCAGGCCGCCGCTGAAACGGATGTCGAGGCTGCGCAGGTAGGTGTGTAGCCCGGCATCCTGAATCGGCAGCAGGCGGGCCGCGCGACCGCTCTCGTTCACGTGGGCATGCCAGTGGCCCGGAGGGGTCACGAAGGCCGCTCCCGGCTCCCAGATCGAGCGGCTGGGGTTGCGGATGGTGCCGTCCTCGTTGAGCTCGGTGCCCACGAGGGTGTAGCAGCCGGGGTCGCAGTCGATCACCAGATCCAGGGCCACCGACTGGTGCCGGTGGGGGGGCTGCACGGCTCCGGCGGGCACCACGCCGAGCATCGCCCAGAGGGTGTGGGTGACCGTGCGGCTGGCCGGCAGATCGGCGTTGGCCAGCAGCAGGCTGAGCCGGTTGCTGCGGGCCGAGGTGGGATCGGCGAGCAGGGTCTGCAGGTTCTCCTCCAGCAGCGCCGCCGGATAGTGGACGGCCTCGAAGCATGCCGCGGCGGGCTCGGCCCCCAGATAGCGCAGCAGGGGCGCGTCGTGCACCCAGTAGAGAACGCTGTCATGGCTGGCCTGGAAGAGGGGCGCGTCGCCGTGGGGCAGGGCGATCACATCCCCCTGCCGCCAGCTGAGCTCCCGGCCCCCCCAGACCAGGCCGCCCTGCCCGTGCAGCACGTAGAAGAGCGAACTGGTGGCGGAGGCGGCGGCCTTGAGTCCCTCGCCCGCCAGGATGCGCAGGAAGTTGGCGGACAGGGCGGGGCTGGTGGCCGGCCCGCTGCAGCCCAGCTCGGCGCTGAGGTCGAGGGGGATCACCCCGGTGGGCCCGCTCCGGTGAACCTCGGGGCTCCAGTGGTGATCGGGAATCGGCTCGGTGAGACCGCGGCGCACCGGGTTGGCGGCCTGCCTGTAGTCGAAGATCCGGGCCTTGGCCTGCCAGTCGCTGGTGCTGAGGGAGATCGGGGCCTGGGTCATGGTGGTGGGCGCCGGAAACGTAACGCTATTGAGCGGCAGACGGTTCTGGGGCGTTGCCGTCTTCGTTACGGAAGGCCGCTCAGCCTCCGGCCACGGCCGGCACGATCGACACCTCGTCACCGTCGCTGAGGGCGGTGGTCTCGTTGTCGAGGAAGCGGATGTCCTCGCTGTTCACGTAGATGTTCAGGAACCGGCGCAGCTTGCCGCCGTCGTCGCACAGGCGTGCCCTGATGCCGGGGAAGCGTGCCTCGAGGGCTTCCACGAGCTCGGCCACGCTGGCGGCTTCGAGCTCCACGCTGGCCTCGTTGCCGGTGAACTTCTGCAGGGGGGTGGGGATCAGGACCTGAACGGCCATGGCGGCAGTGGGAGACGGGGGACGGAGGAGGCAGACGGGGGAGCGAGGGGCCGGCGGAAGCTCAGCAGGCCCTGGCATGGGCGGCCTGGGCCTGCTCCCAGGCCTGCCGGAAGCTGTCGAGCTGGGCCTCGATCGTGTAGGGCGCGCCGATGGCGTCGACCACGGCCTCGGTGGTCTTGAGGCCGTTGCCGGTGATGTAGGCCACCGTGCGCTCCCCGGGGTCGATCCTGCCCTGCTCCACCAGCTTCCTGAGCACGGCGATGGTGGTGCCGCCGGCGGTTTCGGTGAAAACGCCCTCGGTTTCGGCCAGCAGCTTGATGCCCTCGATGATCTCGTCGTCGTTCACCGCAGCGATGTTGCCGCCGGTGGCTTTGGCGATGTCGATGGCGTAGGGGCCGTCGGCCGGGTTGCCGATGGCGATCGACTTGGCGATGGTGTTGGGCTTCACCGGGGTGATGAAGTCGCGACCCTCGGCGAAGGCCTGGGCGATCGGGCTGCAGCCCTGGGCCTGGGCGCCGCTGAAGCGCACCGGCTTCTCATCGACCAGGCCGCATTTGATGAACTCGTCGAAGCCCTTGCGGATCTTGGTGAACAGGGAACCCGAGGCCAGCGGCGCCACGATGTGGTCGGGCAGTTCCCAGCCCAGCTGCTCGATCA
>CAZVPB010000259.1:0-2685 GCA_964628165.1 uncultured Cyanobium sp. | reverse complement strand
CGAAGTACAACCAGCTGCTGCGCATCGAGGACGAGCTCGGCAGCCAGGCCGTCTACGCCGGAGCGGAGGATCTGGGGCCCCGGGGACGCGGCTGAGCCCGGAGCGCAGGCCTCTCACCGAAACCTCCCCGGCCACTCAGGCCTCTCAAAGGCAAGACTCCCCGGGCGCTCCATCGGGATCCGGAAGAAGCGGCGAGAATGAGTCTCGTTCTTTGCCGGATCACGAGCATGCGTTCCAGCCATCGCTCCCTCGTGCCGTTCGCCGTCGCCGCTGCCTCAGCATCGGTCGCCCTCGCCACCCCGGCATCGGCTCTCACCTTCGTCAGCGCCTCGGGAGTCTTCAGCGGGCCTTCCGGCACCACCGTCGAGCCTCCGCTTGTCCTCCCCCCCGCGGCAGACCCCCTGGAACCTCTCCCAGGCGGAGGCATTCAGACAGGACCCACAGGAATCCGCTGGGGGACTGCACAAACCTCAGCCGGTCGAAGCGGGCTACGGCTCTATGGATCAAGCTATGCCGGTGCTCCGGGCGGAGGTCTTTCCATCCCGCTCGACGCCACCGGGCTCCAGGTCAACAAACTTTTTGAGCTTGACCACATCAACCAACCGATCACCGGGGCGGTTTCCTCAGTCAACCTTACGTTCACATTCAACTTCATTGATCAGAACAATAACCCCACGACAGTCATCACCTCTGCGATTCCAATTACGATTGAAGAGACCGACAATACGAATACTCTTGCGGGCTGCACTTCAGGGTTTCAGCAATCCAATATTCCCTGCGACGATAGGATCACACTGACTCAGCCCTCCATTCAGTTCTTTCCGGTCAATACTCCTAAAGGCAATGAGTTTCTCGTTGTAGACCTGCAGTTCCCCACCACTGGCACGAATTTCATCATTACGCAGGAAGGCGGTCAGAATCCCTTCGACATCAACGCAAACTTCAGGCTGGCGCCAAGTCCCCTCCCTTTCGGAGCAGTCGGCGCGCTTTCCCTCCTCGCCAGCGGTATCAGGCCACTGCGGAAAAGGTATTCAGCCATCAACACTGAGTCCGAGTAGATAATAACTCGCCAAGATCAACTTCTTGGCGAGAAAATTGAACGCGGGGATTGTCCCTCAATGGGCCTGATTTCTGATGGGAGATCGAGGAGCCTGGGAAAGAGGGCATCTCAGCGATCGTTCTGCAGCCTTGGGTCCTTCAACCGCCACCGGAGGCCACCTGCCCCGGCAGCTGCTCAAGCCGCGCCTCCCGCCGCAGGCGGCCCTGCACCTTCAGCCAGCCGAGGCCGACCGGCAGCCCCAGCACCAGCGGGACGGCGGTGAGGCCGGGACGGGCGCTGGCCGCCAGCAGGGCCGCCGCCACCGCCAGGGCCCCCAGCAGGAAGGACTGGCCGGCGCTCTGCTGGGCCAGGGCCAGACGCCGGAGCAACCGGTCGGTCTCGCCGGCGCGGATCTGTACCTGCAGGTCCCCCTGCTCGATCCGGGCCAGGTTCTCGTCGAGGCGGCGGGGGATGCCCAGGGCGCGGCTGCCCACGTCGGCCGCCTGGCGGGTGAGCTCGCCGAGCAACTCGTTGGCGCGGCTCCCTGAGGAGGTCATCAGCGGCAGCAGGTAGGGGCGGGCAATCGAGACCAGACTAAAGCCGGGATCGAGGCTCCGCCCCACCCCCTCGAAGGTGGAGAGCGCCCGCATCACGAAGATCAGCTCCGCCGGCAGGCGGAACGGCTGGCCGTAGACCAGGTCGTAGAGATCGCCCGAGAGCCGCTCGAGGATGTTGGCGCTGAAGGGGGGAGTGAGCGCCTCGTTGAGCATCAGCCGCACCAGCCGCCGCACCGGGCCGGGATCGATGCCGGCGGCGATCACGCCGGCCTGCTGCAGTTCCGCCACCAGGCCGGCCGCATCGCGTCCCGCCGCGGCCCGCACCATCCGCCCGAGGCGGCTCCGCAGCCGCTCGGAGATCTGGCCCATCATCCCGAAGTCGTAGTAGATGAGGGCCCCGTCCGGGGCCACCGCCAGGTTGCCGGGGTGGGGATCGGCGTGGAAGAAGCCGAAGCGCACCAGCTGCTGCAGATAGCTGGCCGCCCCCTTCTCCGCCACCGCGGCGGGGTCGACGCCGGCCGCCAGCAGGGCCGGCCGGTCGGTGATCTTGATGCCGGGCACGTAATCGAGGCAGAGCACCCGCCGCGTGCTCAGTTCCCACACCACCGAGGGGATGCGGATGCCGGGGTCGTCGAGGAACTGCTGGCGGAAGCGGGCCGCATGCTCGGCCTCCAGCCGGAAATCCAGTTCCCGCAGCAGCACCCGGCGGCATTCCTTGGCGATGCCCACCCAGTCGCGTCCCTCGCCCCAGCGGGGATGGCGCTGCACCAGCGCCGCCACCTGCTGCAGCACCTCCAGGTCGAGCCGGAAGATGTGCTCGAGGCCCGGCCGCTGCACCTTCATCACCACCTGGCGGCCGCTGCGCAGGCTCGCCCGGTGCACCTGGGCGAGGCTGGCCGATCCGAGGGGCTCCTCCGCCAGGTCGATGATCTCGGCGCAGCGCTCCCCCAGTTCCTCCGCCAGGATCGACTCCACCACGGCGAAGGGGAAGGCGGGCACCCGGTCCTGCAGCCGGGCCAGTTCCTCCACCACATCGGCGGGCAGCACGTCGGGCCGGGCCGAGAGCAGCTGGCCGAGCTTGATGAAGGC
>CAZVPB010000258.1:0-2698 GCA_964628165.1 uncultured Cyanobium sp. | reverse complement strand
GGCCGGTGACAGCGACCCGCTGATGCCCCCTGCGGAGCTCCGCGCCATCGACGCAGCCCTGGCGGCGGCGGCGGCCCGTCACCCCCGGCTCGATCGCCGGCTGATCGTGGCCCCCGCCGCCGGCCACGGGTTCATGTGCGACGCCCGCGCGGACTTCCGTGCCGAGGCCGCCGCGCTGGGCTGGCGGGCGATCCTGGATCTGTTCGCCCGGCGCCTCTGAGCCGGTGGCTGAGACTCAGGCCTCGGCGGTCTCGGACTTCGCCGTCTGTGTCGGCTTGCCGCGACCGGCGCTCTTGCCGGCAGCGCCGCCGGTCTTGGCCACGGGGGCCTTGCGGGGGCTGAGGAACATGATCATGTTGCGTCCCTCGCGCTTGGGCGGCTGCTGAATCTCGGCGGCCTCCTCGAGATCCTTGGCCATGCGCATCAGCAGCACCTCAGCCAGGGCCGTGTGCTGGATCTCCCGGCCGCGGAAGATCACCGTGCACTTCACCTTGTCGCCCGCCTTGAGGAAGCGTGATGCCTGGCCGATGCGCACGTCGTAGTCGTGCTGATCGATCTTGTAGCGCATCTTCACCTCCTTCACCTCGGTCTGGTGCGACTTCTTCTTGGCTTCCTTGGCCTTCTTCTCCTGCTCGAACTTGAACTTGCCGTAGTCCATGATCCGGCACACCGGCGGATCGGCCTTCTCGCTCACCAGCACCAGATCCAGCTCCCGGTCGTTGGCCACGTCCAGCGCCTCGGCCCTGGAGATCACACCGAGTTGTGTGCCGTCGGCGTCCACCACCCGCAACTGGGGATAGTTGATGCGCTCGTTGATGTTGGGCAGCTCCCGCACGGGAGCGCGACGGTCAAAACGGGGACGAGGTGGCATTCAGGTGGTGGTTGAAGTCGGGTGAATGGGTGTCACCCTTCACCCTAGACGCCGCTCGACCTCCCGCAACGCCTGCTCCAGCCTCGTGCCGGTGTCGCTGCCCGTGAGCCAGAGAGGCCTGTGCTGGCGCCGGAACCAGGTGCGCTGGCGCTTGGCGAACTGACGGGTGCGACGGCTGGTGAGCTCCACCGCCGCCCCGGGGTCCAGCTCCCCTGCCAGCAGCCGCCTCGCCTCGCCGTAGCCGATCGTGTCCAGCAGCGGCAGGGCGGCGCCATAGCGCTCCATCAGTGCTCCCGTCTCCTCCACCAGGCCCGCTGCGTACAGCTCCCGGGTGCGGCCGTCGATCCGCTGGCCCAGATCGGCCGGATCCAGGCCCAGCTCCAGCACCCGCCAGGGAGGCGGCTCCGCCCCCTGCTGGCCGGAGAGGGGCCTGCCGGTGGCGTAGAGCACCTCCAGGGCCCGCTGGGTGCGCACGGCGTCGGCCGGGGCGATCCGGGCGGCGGCCTCCGGGTCGGCGTCCCGCAGCAGCTGGTGGCACACGGGCTGGCCGAGGGCCTCCAGCTGGCGGCGCAGCCCGGGCTGGGGCGGCACCGCCGGCGGCTGCAGGCCCCGGGTGAGCGCCTTCAGGTAGAGCCCGCTGCCCCCCGCCAGGAGGGCCATGGGTTCCGTGTTCCCGGGCCGAGCCAGTTCGCGGGTCACGGCTGCCTGGGCCAGGGCGCTGAACTCCTGCAGATTGATCGGCTGATCGGGATCGCGCAGATCCAGAAGCTCGTGGCGGGCGGCGGCCCGCTGGGCCGGCGACGGCTTGGCGGTGCCCACATCCATGCCCCGGTAGAGCTGGCGCGAGTCCACGTTCAGCACCGCCAGGTCGAGGGTCCGGGCCAGGGCGATGGCCAGGTCGGTCTTGCCGCTGGCCGTCGGGCCCAGCAGCACGATCACCAGGGGTTGGCGGCAGCCCATCCCACCACCCTGCCAGCCCGGCCGGCGGCACCGGGCAGCGGTGGTAGATTCCCCTGCACGCAAGGGATCTTGCCCACGGCGGCTTCCGGATCCACATCCATGCCAGATCCACGGGGACCCCTCTCCCGCATGAGCGAAGCCATCCCCGCATGAGCGAAGCCACCAAGGTCGAGAACGCCTACGGAGCGGAGCAGATCCAGGTTCTCGAGGGCCTGGAGCCGGTGCGCAAGCGCCCCGGCATGTACATCGGCTCCACCGGCCCCCGCGGGCTCCACCACCTCGTTTACGAGGTGGTGGACAACTCGGTGGACGAGGCCCTGGCCGGCCACTGCGACAGCATCCTGGTGGTGCTCCACGATGACGGCTCCTGCTCGGTCACCGACAACGGCCGCGGCATCCCCACCGACATCCACCCGCGCACCGGCAGGAGCGCCCTGGAGACGGTGCTCACGGTGCTGCACGCCGGCGGCAAGTTCGGCTCCGGCGGCTACAAGGTGTCGGGCGGTCTGCACGGCGTGGGTGTGTCGGTGGTGAACGCCCTCTCCGAGTGGGTGGAGGTGACCGTGCACCGGGCCGGTCAGGTGCATCACCAGCGCTTCGAGCGCGGCCAGCCGATCGGCAGCCTCAGCTCCATCCCCGTCCCCGCCGAGGACCTGGAGCGCACCGGCACCGCGGTGCGCTTCCGGCCCGATCTTGAGATCTTCAGCGGCGGCATCGAGTTCGACTACCAGACCCTGGCCTCGCGCCTGCGCGAGCTGGCCTATCTCAACGGTGGCGTGCGCATCGTCTTCCGCGATGAGCGCAGCGCCGCACGCAGCGAGGCCGGCGATCCCCACGAGGAAACCTATTTCTACGAGGGCGGCATCA
>CAZVPB010000257.1:0-2726 GCA_964628165.1 uncultured Cyanobium sp. | reverse complement strand
AAGCGCGAACCCGATTTCTCCTCCAGTCCCTGGCTGCCCTGAGGGTCGTTACCTTGGGGATCGACGTGATCTCCAGGGCCGAAGCCTCCGACCGGCCGCCGCTGTGCGTATCGACCTCCACCGGAACCCCATCGCCGGGTTTCTCGCCGCGCTGCCGCTGATCCTCCCCCTGCCGCTCCGGGCCGAGCCGGTCCCGGCGGCACCGGCGGCCCTCTCCGCCGCTGCCGACACCGACGCCGGGGCCGACCCCGAGAGCGGGGAAGAGCGGTTTCTGGTGCTGGACCGCCGCCGGCGGGTCCTGCGGGTGCTCGAGGGGGACCGGGAACTGCGCCGCTTCCCGGTGGCGGTGGGCATGCCGGGCTGGGAGACGCCGGTGGGACAGTTCTCCGTCATCGAGATGACCGCCGATCCGGTCTGGGAGCACCCCGCCACCGGCCAGCGCTTCCCGCCCGGCCCGGACAATCCCCTCGGCAGCCGCTGGATCGGGTTCCACCGCGACTGCCGGGGCCGCCGCGGTTTCAACGGCAAGGAGTACCTGGAGGTGAAGGGGTGCGTCACCGCCGGCTTCCACGGCACCCCCAACCGCGACAGCGTCGGCCGCGCCGTCTCCCACGGCTGCGTGCGTCTCTTCGACGAGCACGCGCGCGAGCTCTTCGATCTCGTGCGGCTCGGCACGCCGGTGACGGTGCTGCCCTGAACGGCCTGCTCCGGAGTCGCCTCCGGGGACGCCCGTAGAGTTTCGCCACCACTACTCCGGAGGAGGGATGCGGATCCTGTTCGCCGCGGCCGAATGCGCCCCGATGGTCAAGGTGGGGGGCATGGGCGACGTGGTGGGATCCCTGCCGCCGGCCCTTGCCTCCCTCGGGCACGACGTGCGCACGATCATGCCCGGCTACGGCAAGTTGTGGAGCCTCCTCGCCATCCCGGCGGATCCGATCTGGCGGGGTCACACGATGGGGAACGACTTCGCCGTCTACGAGGCGCGCCATCCCCGCCATGGACTGCCGATCTATCTGGTGGGGCATCCGGTGTTCGATCCCGAGCGCATCTACGGCGGTGACGACGAGGACTGGCGGTTCACCTTCTTCGCCAGCGCCACGGCTGAATTCGCCTGGAATACCTGGAAGCCTCAGGTGCTTCATTGCCACGACTGGCATACCGGCATGATTCCGGTGTGGATGCACCAGGATCCCGAGATCAGCACGGTCTTCACGGTCCACAACCTCCGCTATCAGGGCCCCTGGCGCTGGAAGCTGGAGCGGATGACCTGGTGCCCCTGGTACATGCAGGGGGACCACACCATGGCGGCGGCCCTGCTCTACGCCGACCGCGTCAATGCCGTGTCCCCCACCTATGCGATCGAGATCCGCACCCCCGAGTACGGCGAACGGCTCGATGGACTGCTGAACTTCATCAGCGGCAAGCTGCGGGGCATCCTCAACGGCATCGACACGGACAGCTGGGATCCCGGCAGCGACCCTGCCCTGGCCGCCCCCTTCTCCAGCGGGGACCTCTCCGGCAGGGCGGCGAACAAGCGGGCCCTGCAGGAGCGGATGGGCCTCCAGGTGAGCCCCCGCAGCTATCTGATGGGCATGGTGAGCCGTCTGGTGGACCAGAAGGGGGTGGATCTGCTGCTGCAGGTGGCCGACCGCGTGCTGGCCTACACCGACAGCCAGATGGTGGTGCTGGGCACCGGGGACCGCGGCTACGAATCCGGCCTCTGGCAGCTGGCGGCCCGCCATCCCGGCCGCTTCGCCGTTTTCCTCACCTACGACGACGCCCTCTCCCGTCTCATCTACGGCGGCAGCGACGCCTTCCTGATGCCCAGCCGGTTCGAACCCTGCGGGATCAGCCAGATGCTGGCGATGCGCTACGGCTCGATTCCGGTGGTCCGCAAGGTGGGGGGGCTGGTGGACACGGTTCCCGCCCACGACCCCGGCCCCCGGCTGGATGCGGGCACCGGCACGGGGTTCTGCTTCGACCGCTACGAGCCGGTCGATTTCTACACCTCGATCGTGCGTTCCTGGGAGGCCTACCGCCATCAGGTCACCTGGGCCGAGCTCCAGCGCCGTGCCATGGAGCAGGACTTCAGCTGGGACCGCTCCGCCCGCGAGTACGACCGGATGTACAGGGAGGTGTGCGGGGTGAAGGAACCGACCCCCGACGCGGAGCAGGTGGAGCGCTTCTCCCAGGGCCAGGGCGCCGATCCGAGCCGGCGTTCCACGGAGGAGCTCCCCCCGCACGAGGAGACGGTCTCCCGGATCCGCAATCCCCTGTCCCGGCTGCGCCGCCGCCTTGAAGGCTGAGCCGCAGGGAAGCGGGCTGCCGGCCCCCTACCGGAGCCCCTGGTCCGCCCTGCGGGACGACCTCGCCGCGGTGGCGGCGTCGCTGCGGCTCAAGCTGTGGGAACTCGCCCGCCTCAACCGGGAAGGGGCCCTTCCCCTGCCGCCCCGCTGGCCGTCCCGGCTGGCTTCCTTCTTCTGGCCCCTGGTCCTGCTGCTCGGCGTCGCCGCCGTGACGGCGCTGGGGGGAATGCTGCTGTCGCCGACCCCGGCGACCACCGCCGAACCCCCCGGGCGCACCGCCCCGGAGCCGCCCGCGGCCCCTTCCCCCGAACGGGCCTTGCCGGAGCCTCCCGTGGAACCCCCCATGGATGCGCCGTCGCAGCCGCCACCTGTGGAAGCCCCCGCACCTGCCGCGGCGCGGCCCTCCGAGCCGCCCGCGCT
>CAZVPB010000256.1:0-2728 GCA_964628165.1 uncultured Cyanobium sp. | reverse complement strand
GCGAAGAAGCTGCCGGTGGTGCGGCTGCCGCTGATCACCGCCTCACCGCCATAGATGAGAACCGCACTGAATCCCGCCGCGCCGAGCAGCTCCATCAGGGGCTGGTTGGCGAGCTTGGCGCGGGTGGTGCGCAGGGCGGAGTGGAGCACCGAGCGGTTCTCCAGCTCGAAGCGCTCCAGTTCGTAGGCCTCCATGCCGAACACCTTCACCACCCGCGATCCCACGAGCGCCTCCTGCAGGGTGGAGGCGAGCCGGGCGAGGCTCGACTGGCCGCGGCTGGAGTGGCGCCGCACCTTGCGGGAGGAGCGCAGCACCGGCCAGACGCCGAGGGGGAAGAGGATGAACGCCACCACCGACAGCAGCCAGTCCTGGTAGAAGGCCACCACCACCAGCACCAGCAGGGTGAGGCTGTCCTTGGCCAGGGAGGTGAGGCCGTCGACGATGCCGGTCTTCACCAGCGTCACGTCGCTGAGCACGCGGGAGATCAGGGAGCTGGAGCTGCTGCGGTCGATGTACGCCTGGGGCAGCAGCATCACCCGCGCCGCCAGCTCGGCGCGCAGATCCGCAGTGATCGACTGGCCCACGGTCTCGGTGAGGTAGGAGCCCAGGTACTGGCTGACCGACCGCAGACCGATCACCGCCAGGATCACCGCCGGGGCCCAGTAGAGGCGGGTGCGATCGCCGCTGGGCAGCACCTCATCGAAGAGGTGGCGGATCACCAGCGGCACCACCCCGGTGGAGGCGCCATAGCCGAGGTTGAAGAGAAAGGCCAGCAGGAACGTGGGCCAGAGGTGGCGGCGGCCGTAGGCCAGCAGACGGCGGTAGGTGGAGCCCGAGGGCCGTGCGGCGGCGTTCGCGGCACTCATGGCAGCAGCTCCAGCAGGGCATCGGCGGCGCGGCCGGAGGCGCCGGACGGACCCATGCGGCGGCGCAGCTCGGCGATGGCCTCCTCCAGCCGCGGCCGGTCGGCGAGCAGCCCCTGCAGGGCCGCCACAAGCTCGGTCGCGGTGACCCGCTCCTGCAGCAGTTCGGGAAAGGCCAGCCGGCCCAGGATCACGTTGGGCAGCCCCAGCACGCGGTGGCTGGTGATCAGCCGGGCCAGGAGATAGGTGAGCCGGTTGAAGCGGTAGACGATCACGTGGGGACAGCCCAGCAGCGCCGCCTGCAGGGTGGCGGTGCCGGAGCACACCAGGCCGGCATCGGCGGCATGCAGCAGATTCACGGTGTCCCCGGCGATGCAGGGCAGCGGCAGGGGCCCGCCCCCGGCCTCGCGCTCCAGCACGGCGGGATCGATGGTGGAGGCCCGCAGCAGCACCACCTGCCAGCCCTGGCGGCCGAACTGCGCAGCAGCCTTCAGCAGGACGGGCAGCAGCAGACGGATCTCGCTGCGGCGGCTGCCGGGCATCAGCACCAGCAGGGGGCGCTGGGGATCGAGACCATGGCGCTCGCGGGTCTGGGCCGGACTGCTGGTGACCTGGATCTCATCGAGCAGGGGATGGCCCACATAGCGGGCGAAGTCGCGGCCGTGGGCATTGAAGATGCCCTCCTCGAAGGGGAAGATCACCGCCAGACGGTCGATGAAGCCGGCCATGCGCCGGGCCCGCCCCCGCCCCCAGGCCCACACCTGGGGGGCGATGTAGAAGAACACCGGGATGCCGCGGCGGTGGGCTTCGCGGGCCACCATCAGGTTGAATCCCGGGTAGTCGATCAGCACCACCGCATCGGGCCGCTGCCGGTCCATGCGCTGTTTCAGCAGGCGCATCACCCGGTGATGGCGCCGGATGCTGCCGAGGATCTCCACCACGCCGGCAGCCGAGAGGCTGCTGACGTCGGCCAGGGTCGTCATGCCGGCGGCCCGCAGCCGTTCGCCGCCGACCCCGGCAACCTCCAGAGCGGGGTCGCGGCAGCGCAGCTCCTGCAGCAGGGCGCCGCCGTGCAGGTCTCCGGAGGCCTCGCCGGCCACCAGCAGCAACCGGCGGCCCTCAGCCATGCCGGCCCCAGCCGCGCCGGGCCAGAACGGCCAGAACGGCATCGGTGAGGCGGGTCACCGCCTCGGGATCGAGGTCCAGACCCACCGGCGCGAAGGATGTCCGCTCGCCGGGTTCGAGCAGGGAAGCCAGCCGCTGCCAGTCCTTGCCGGTGGTCACGAGGGTGGCGTTGTGCTGCGCCCGGGCCAGTGTCAACAACCGCTCCACGTCGGAGCGAGCATAGGGATGGTGGTCGGGGAAGGCCTGGCAGCCCACCAGCCGGCAGCCTTCGCGCCGCAGGGCGGCGAAGAACTTCTCCGGCAGACCGATGCCGCAGAAGGCCAGCAGGGGACGCTCCCTCAGGCCGGCGGGCAACGCCAGGCGGCCCGGGATGCTGAACCACGGCCGGGCCTCCGGCCAGGGCAGAGCGGCGGGGGCTCCCGGCTCCTGCTCCATGCCGGTGAGCACCAGCAGATCGGCCCGGGCCAGGGCGGCGGGCGGCTCGCGCAGCGGGCCGGCGGGAAACAGCAGGCCGTTGCCCAGGCGCCGCTGGCCATCGAGCACCGTCACGTCGCAGTCGCGCGCCAGGCGCCAATGCTGCAGGCCGTCATCGAGCAGCAGCAGATCGACCCCGGCCTCGAGGGCACGGCGGGCCGAGGCCACCCGGTCGGCCCCGATCCACACCGGCACCCCGGGCAGCGCCCGCGCCATCTCCAGGGGCTCATCCCCCACCGCCGCCGCGGCCATGTGCGGTTCCACCC
>CAZVPB010000255.1:0-2754 GCA_964628165.1 uncultured Cyanobium sp. | reverse complement strand
GGGCTTCATGGTTCTCCCCATCCTGGAGATGGGAACGGGGAATGAAACCGCGCAGACCCTCCACGTCACAGGTGACGCCGCCGCGGTTGAAGCCGTTCACCCGCACCTGCAGCACGCGGCCCTCCTTCTCCATGGCCCTCACCTTCTCCCAGCTCTGGCGCAGGGCCAGGGCGCGGACGCTCACGGTGACCATGCCGTCGGCGTTCTGCTCGCGGGTGACCAGAACCTCCACGGGCAGACCGGCGGGGAAGCGCTCCTTCAGGTTGGTGATCACCCCCAGCCCGCATTCCCGCTTGGGCATGAACCCCGGGGCCTTGCCGCCGATGTCGACGTAGACCCCGTCGCTGTCGAGGCTGATCACGGTGCCGCTCACCACTTCGCCGGTGGTGCCCACCGGTTCGTTCTCCTCGAGGGCGGCCAGGAAGGCCTCCTCGTCGAAGTCGAAGTCATCGACACTGCGCTCCACCGGTTCCCTGCCGGCTCCTGCCGCGACGGGGGCCGTGCGGGCGGGTTCGCCGGGCGGACCGAGCAGATCGGCCATGCTCACGGCCTCGATCGGCGTATCCGCGTCCCGGTGGACGACAGGGACGGATCCGCTGGCGCCGGGGGGCAGGGGTGCTGCGGCCTCCGTCTCGGTGGAGACGGCGGCGGCGGTCTCCTCCTCCTTGCGGATCAGCAGCACCTGGGGCGGCTTGCGCAGCGGTGGAGACGCGGCTCCCCCCGTTCGTCGCTCCGCATTCCGGGACTGCCGGGGCGCTGACTTGCCGGATCCGGCCATGACCAGGGACGAGTTCGGAGCGCACACTGTAAGGATTCCGGCCTCCCCGGAGGCGGAAACGGCCCGTCCACCCCATGGCTCAGCGCTCCGTGCGACGTCTCGACCACCTCAGCTGGCCGGAGGTGCGCGCCGTGGCGGCGCAGCCGGGCAGCACGGTGGTGTGGCCCATGGGCGCCGTGGAGCAGCACGGTCCCCATCTGCCCCTCGCCACCGACGCCCTCTTCGCCGACCGGGTGGTGGACGCGGTGCTGGAGGAGCTCCCCGGAGATCTGCCGATCTGGCGGCTGCCCCTCCAGAGCCTCGGGTTCTCGCCGGAACACCACGGCTTCCCCGGCACCCTCAGCCTGCCGGCGGGGCTGCTCATCGACCTGGTGGTGGCGGTGGGGAGCGATCTGGAGGCGGCGGGCTTCCGCCGCCTCGTGCTTCTCAATGCCCATGGCGGGCAGATCGGACTGCTCGAGGCGGCGGCCCGGCAGCTGCGGACCCTCCGGCCCGACCTCGCGGTGCTGCCCTGCTTCCTCTGGCGGGGGCCGGAGGGGGTGGCGGACCTCATCCCCGAACCGGAGAGAAGCCAGGGGCTCCATGCCGGCCTCGCCGAGACCAGCCTGATGCTCCATCTGGCACCGGAACTCACCGGCGGCGAACTCCGCCCCGACGGACCCGGACCGGCCAACCTGCCGCCCCCGGGCTGGAGTCTCGAGGGGGAAGCCCCCTGCGCCTGGCTCAGCCGCGAGATGAGCAGCAGCGGCGTGGTGGGCGATCCCAGCGGCGCCAGCGGGGAGCTGGGCAGGGAACTCTTCCTGCGGCTGGTGCAGGGCTGGCGGGTTCGTCTGGAGTCCCTGGTGCGCAGCGACTGGCCACCGGTTCCCGGGCCACGGTGATTACAGTCCCACGGAGATTTCCCCCGCGACCTCAGCCCACCCTTCCATGCCGACGATCGAATCCAGCGCCCCAGCGGCGGAAAGCTCCCCGGTCTCCACGGATCTCCCCGACTTCGGGAGCGCCGCCTACAAGGACGCCTACAGCCGCATCAACGCGATCGTGATCGAGGGCGAGCAGGAGGCCCACGACAACTACATCTCCATCGGCACCCTGCTGCCTGACCAGGCGGAGGAGCTCACCCGGCTGGCCCGCATGGAACTGAAGCACAAGAAGGGGTTCACCGCCTGCGGCGCCAACCTCGGCGTGGAGGCGGACATGGCCTTCGCCCACGAGTTCTTCAGCCCGCTGCGGGACAACTTCCAGAAGGCCCTCGCCGAGGGGAAGGTGGTCACCTGCCTGCTGATCCAGGCCCTGCTCATCGAGGCCTTCGCCATCTCGGCCTACCACATCTATATCCCGGTGGCCGATCCCTTCGCCCGCAGGATCACCGAAGGGGTCGTGAAGGACGAGTACACCCACCTCAACTACGGCCAGGTGTGGCTGAAGACCCACCTCGAGGAGAGCCGCGCCGAACTGGAGCAGGCCAACCGGGAGAACCTTCCCCACGTGCGGCGGATGCTCGAGCGGGTGGCGGACGACGCCGCCGTGCTGGGCATGGAGAAGGAGGACCTCATCGAGGACTTCCTCATCGCCTACCAGGAGGCCCTCACCGAGATCGGTTTCACCTCCCGGGAGATCGCCCGCATGGCCGCCTCCGCCCTGGTGGGCTGAGGGCAGGGCCCTCCGGGGGCCCGTGGCAGGATGTGTCGGCGGCGACAGCCGGCCTCCCCGACCCCGGCCCCACCCCAGCGCATGTTCGGCCTGATCGGTCACTCCACCAGTCTCCAGGCTGCCCGCGATCTGGCCGAGCGGCTCGGCTACCCCGAATACGCCGCCGGCGACCTGGAGATGTGGTGCAGTGCTCCGCCCCAGCTCGTCGAGCGCTTCGAGGTGGTGAGCCCCACCGGGCGCCGCATCGAAGGGGCCTACATCGACTCGGTGTTCGTGCCGGAGATGCTGCGGCGGTTCAAGACCGCCAAGCGCAAGGTGCTCAA
>CAZVPB010000254.1:0-2770 GCA_964628165.1 uncultured Cyanobium sp. | reverse complement strand
CTGCTCACCTGGTTCCAGAAGGTGAACTGCGGGTCGTACTCGGCCACGCGCCGCGGCATTCCGTTCAGGCCCAGCCAGTGGTGGGGCGCGAAGCAGAGGTTGAAGCCGAGGAAGGTGAGAAGGAAGTGCAGACGGCCGAGATCCTCGTTGAGCAGGCGGCCGGTGAACTTCGGATACCAGTGATAGATCGAGCCGAAGATCACGAACACCGTTCCGCCATAGACGACGTAGTGGAAATGACCGACGACGTAGTAGGTGTCATGCACGTGGATGTCGAAGGGCACCTGGGCCAGGGTGATGCCGGTGATCCCGCCGAACACGAAGTTCACGATGAAGGCGCAGGAGAAGAGCATCGCGCTGTTGAGGGCGATGCGACCGCCCCAGAGGGTGGCGAGCCAGTTGAAGAACTTGATGCCGGTGGGAACCGCGATGAAGGAGGTGGCGATGGTGAAGAAGAGGCGCATCCAGGGCGGGGTGCCGCTCGTGAACATGTGATGGGCCCACACGATCAGGCCGAGAAAGACGATGCCCATGATCGAATACACCATCGTGGTGTAGCCGAAGAGGGGCTTGCGGGCGTGCACCGGCAGGATCTCGCTCACCAGGCCGAAGGCCGGCAGCACCATGATGTACACCGCCGGGTGGGAATAGAACCAGAAGAGGTGCTGGTACACCACCGCGTTGCCCCCCAGGGCGGGGTTGAAGAAGCCGGTGTGGGCAATGATGTCGAAGCTGAGCAGGATCAGCGCACCGGCGAGGACCGGTGTGGAGAGCACCACCAGGATGCTGGTGCCGAGCATCGCCCAGCAGAACATCGGCAGGTTCATCAGCTTCAGTCCCGGGCGCCTCATCTTCAGCACCGTGGCGATGAAGTTGATCGCCCCGAAGATCGAACTGCCCCCCAGCAGAAGGACGCTGATGATCCAGACCACCTGAGCGGCGGCGGGGGTGGTGATGCTGAGCGGAGGGTAGGCGGTCCAGCCCGCCTGGGCGGAGCCGGTGAGAAAGTGGCTGGAGATCAGCAGGATCCCGGCCGGTGGGATCATCCAGAAGGCCACCGCGTTGAGCCGGGGGAAGGCCATGTCCCGCGCGCCCACGTAGAAGGGAATCAGGTAGTTGCCGAAGGCCCCGTTCACCACCGGCACGATCCACAGGAAGATCATCACGGTGCCGTGCAGCGTGAGCACTTCGTTGTAGGTCTCGCGGCTCACGAAGTCCGCCATCGGGCTCACCAGCTCGGTGCGGATCACCCCGGCGAGAGCTCCGCCGATGAGATAGAAGACAAACCCCGTGACCAGATACTGGATGCCGATCACCTTGTGATCGAGGCTGAAGCTGAAGTACCGCAGCCATCCCTCGGGCTGCAGGCTGGGCGGGCGGAGTTCGGTCTCTGCGGGGGTGGCGACGGTCATGGCGGGGATGGCGGCGTGGTCAGGCGGTGGGCAGTCCTGGGGCGCTGGCCACGGTGGTGGGGGCCGGCTTGGCGTTGCTGCTCCACCAGAGGTCGAAGGCCTCCGGTTCCTCCACCACGACGGTGGAGCGCATGCCGCCGTGGTAGGGGCCGCAGAGTTCGGCGCAGACGATCGGGTAGCGGCCGGCCCGGGTGGGGGTGAAGCTCAGCAGGGTGGGCTGGCCAGGGATGACGTCCTGCTTGAGGCGGAACTGGGGCACCCAGAAGGCATGGATCACGTCCCGGGCCTCCATGCGCAGCTCCACGGGCCGTCCCACGGGGACCCGCAGTTCACCGCTGGTGATGTCCCCCTGGGGGTAGTGGAACACGAAGGCGAACTGCAGGGCGGTCACCTCCACCGGCAGGGAGCCGTCGGCGGCGGCGATGCCGCCCCACACCCGCTCGGCGGGGCCGGAGCTCACCTCCGCCACGGCGGGAATCACGGAAGCCTCCTCGCTGGGGAGGGCGGAATGCATGGCGCCGTGGTCCCCGAGGGCGTTCATTCCTCCCATGCGGGCATAGATGTCATAGCTGTAGATGCCCACGAACAGGATCACGATCGCCGGGATCGCGGTCCAGAGGATCTCCAGGGGCAGATTGCCCTCGATGGCCACCCCGTCGCCCACCTCGCCGGGGCGGCGGCGGAAACGGATCAGGCTGAACACCAGCAGACCGACGATCCCCAGCAGCAGGATCGTTCCGATGCTCATCAGCACCTTGAAGAGGGCATCGAAGACGGGGGCGTTGGCGCTGGCGTCCACGGGCAGGGGGACCACGTTCTGCCCCACCCACAGTCCGGTCAGGACCAGTGCCATTCCTGCCAGGAGGGTGATGAGGGAGGCGGGGATGGGCACGGGTGATCTGGAAACGATCGTCTTCCTGCTTAGCGGTTCGGCGGTGGCCGGCGCATGGCCATGTTCCGGTTCCCGGATGGAGGCGATGGCCTTTCCGACGACATCGTTAGGTTGTCGCCCCGACCGGCCCGCCGCGCTTGTCCTCCGTTCCGGCCTCCGCCCTGCGCCGCCTCTCCGCCCATCTGGTGGTGGCTCTGGTGGCCCTGGTGGCGATCGGCGGGGCCACCCGGGTGATGGAGGCCGGCCTGGCCTGTCCCGACTGGCCCCTCTGCTACGGCGGTCTCTACCCCGGCGGCCGCATGAACATGCAGGTCTTCCTGGAGTGGTTCCACCGCCTGGATGCGTTTCTGGTGGGAATCGCCCTGCTGGTGATGGCGGGCCTGAGCCTCCGCTGGCGCGACCGCCTGCCGGCCTGGCTGTCGGCGGCCTGCCTGCTCTGCCTGGCGCTGGTGGCGGTGCAGGGGGG
>CAZVPB010000253.1:0-2771 GCA_964628165.1 uncultured Cyanobium sp. | reverse complement strand
ACACGCAGCCCTTCACCTTGAAGGCGTCGTTGCGGAACTCCTCGGGCAGCGGCTCGAGTTTCCTGGCCAGCCAGAGCACGTACTCGTAGCGGCGGCGCGGATCGGCGGTTCCCGCCAGCCGCTCGACGATGCGGTCGAGGGCCTCGCTGCCCGTGGCGATGGGAGGTGAGTCGGCCATTCAGCGCCGGCGGCGCGCCACCAGCAGCATCCCCGCGGCCCCGACGAGACCCACCGTCAGGCCACCCACCAGCGGCTGGAGCGCACCCGCGGGGCGCTGGGCCAGCAGCCGGCTCACCCCGGGGCGCCGCCAGGACGGCAAGGAGGGACCGGCCGCGGCTGCCTGGGCGTCAGCCCCTTCCGCCAGCTCCAGGTAATCGCGGTGGCCGGGGCCGGCATCCACCTGCAGCTCCCAGTCGGAGGCAGCATCGGCGGGAACGCTGAAGCGCAGGCTGCCCTCGCCGTCGGTACGGCCCAGGTCGATGCTGCTGCCATCGGGTCGCCACAGCCTCACGGTGGCGTCTTCAGCCGGTTCACCGGTGCTGAAGGCGCTCTGCAGCAGAAACTCGCGGCGCACCTGCTCGCTCAGCGGCGTGACCTTCTCCAGATTGCTCTGGATGGCGTGGCTCCAGGCGTCACCGGCGCTGAGAGTGGCGAGGGCCAGCACTCCCAGGCCGGCGGCACGGAGGCAGGCTGCAGGCGAGCCGGCGGCACGAATCGGGGCGGTGTTCTCAGGCATGGGGGGCACGGATCTCAGCAGTCTTTCCAGCGGCTGTCGCCTCCCCGTCCCGCCTGCACCATGCGCACCACCGAACTCACCATCATCGAGAGGGCGTCGTGGGCCTCGCCGCGGGCCTCGAGCTCAGCCGCCAGAACGCGCTCGGACGCCGTGGGGGCGGAATGGGCCTCGGTGAACCGGGTCGAGGACAAGGTGGGGGCCGGACGTGGAGAGGAGAGGTTCACGGCAGCCGCCTGTGCACTGGCGACGATCTTCGCAAAGGGGTGCGGGTGGTGCGGAAATCCGGCGGGCTTTGTGACGATTGTGTCGTGGCCTCCGGATCGGCCCGCAGAGGCGCTCCTAGCTCCTGCGGCGCTCCAGGCCCCGCTCGCTGATCCAGCCGTCCAAGGGCACGTCCCAGGGATCCCCGGGCAGCTCCTCCAGCAGGCAGCCGGCGGGCAGCACCGCCAGAGCCGGCACCCGGCGCCAGTCGGGATGGCTGCGGAGCCGGTCGTACCAGCCGCCGCCGTAGCCGAGCCGGATCCCCCGCCGGTCGACGGCCAGGGCGGGCACGAGCAGCAGCCCCAGCGCCGTCGCCTCCAGGTCTCCCGCCGAGGCCGGCGGGGCCGGGACCCCCATGGCATCGGGCTGCAGGGGCTCGCCTGGATTCCAGGGGCGATACACCATCCGCTCTCCCGCAATGGCAGGCAGGGCCAGTCGGCCATCCAGAGCGGGAAGCAGGCCGGCGAGGGGACGCAGGTCGATCTCGCCGTCGAGGGGCCAGTAGAGGCCCACCCGCGCCGCACAGCTCCCCTGGCCGGCCAGCACCGTTTGCACCTGCCGGCGCACCGATGCTTCGCAGCCCGCCAGCAGCCGCCGTCGCAGGCTGCGGAAGCGCCGTCTCAGGTCCGCTTTGCGGGCGGCGGTGGCCTCCTCCGGCGCCGCCATCGCTCAGCGCTGAAACCAGCCGGTGAGGGCGGCGGCGAGGGCGTCGGCGGCGTCGTCGGGCCGCGGCGGCGACTCCAGCCCCAGCTCCCGCATCACCGCTTCGAGCACGTCCTGCTTGTCGGCATGGCCATTGCCCGTGAGGGCCTGCTTGATCTGCATGGGCGGGAACTCCGCCACCGGCACGGCGAAGCGGGCCAGGGTCATCAGCAGCACGCCCCGTGCCTGCACCACGGCGATGGTGGTGCTGGAGCGGTAGAAGAAGAACTGCTCCACCACCGCCAACTGCGGTCGCCAGGTGCGCACCAGCACCCGCAGGTCGCGGGCGATCTCCAGCATGCGCTCGCCGTCGCTGGCACCCGGATCGGTGCGCAGGATGCCGCAGTCGAGCAGCCGCTGGCTCGAGCCGGCGATCTCGATCAGGCCGTAACCCACCCGTGCCAGGCCGGGATCGATGCCGAGGATGCGCACGCTCAGGCCCCTGCCTGCTGGCCTAGGCGGCCAGGGCCAGTTCGAAGCCGCTGCGGTCGGGGGTCTCCGGCCGCTCGAACACCTTGCAGAACACCTTCACCACCCGGTCGCCGGAATCGATCTGCTCCAGCGGATCCTTGCGCAGGCGGTGGCGCAGGCAGCAGGCGGCCACGCGGGCCACGTCGTCTTCGCTGACCTCGGTGCGCCCCTCGAAGGCGGCCAGCGCCCGGGCGGCCCGGTTGGTGACGATGTCGCCGCGCAGGCCGTCGACGTCCAGCTCGCCGCAGACGGCGCTGATGCGGATGCGCAGGTCGTCGTCGATGTGCACCTGGCCGAGTCTCTGCTGGGCCTCCACAACCCGCGCCTGCAGGGCGGCCTGGTTGGCCTGGACGGCGGCGTGGAAGCTCTCCGGGTCGTCGTCGAAGGCGGTGCGCTGGTCCACCACCTGCACCCGCAGTTCGGGATCGCGCACGGTGCGCACCTCCACGCTCATGCCGAAGCGGTCGAGCAGCTGGGGCCGCAGCTCGCCCTCCTCCGGGTTGCCGGAGCCGATCAGCACGAAGCGCGCCGGGTGGCGCACACTCACGCCCTCCCGCTCCACCGTGTTCCAGCCCGAGGCCGCCGAATCGAGCAGCACGTC
>CAZVPB010000252.1:0-2780 GCA_964628165.1 uncultured Cyanobium sp. | reverse complement strand
CTGCTTCACGGCGTTGGCGTAGGCGATCACCCCGCCGAGGAACGCCTCCGAGGCCCCCGGCACCGCCGCCAGGGCGGCCCCGAGGCCGCCGCCGGTGCAGGATTCCGCCACGGCCAGGGTCTCGCCGCGGCGCCGCAGTTCCGCCAGCACCACCGAGGCCAGGCTGTCGTCGTCGGCGCCGAAGCAGGCGGTGCCGGTGCGGCGCCGCAGTTCCCGCTCCACCGGCTCCAGCAGGGCCGCAGCGGCCCCGGCATCGGCGGCGCGGGCCGTGATCCGCAGCTTCACCTCCCCCGCGCCGGCGTAGGGGGCGACGGTGGGGTTCTCCTGCTCCAGGAGATCGGCGACCCGTTCGGCCAGGTCGGATTCGGCCACACCCCAGAACCGCAGGAGGCGGCTCCGGATCACCCCACCGGCGAGGCCCTCCTGCCGCAGCCACGGCTCCACCGTGGCCTGCCACATCGCCCTGAGCTCGCTGGGCACACCGGGCAGGGTGATCACCGTGAAGCCCGGCTGGTGGCGGCGATCCTCCCCGTGAGCGGGCGGTGTCCAGATCATGCCCGGAGCGGTGCCGCCGGGGTTGGGGATCACCATGGCCCCGAGCGGCAGCAGGGCCTGCTTGCGGTTGCTGGCAGCCGGCTCGCGGCCACGGGCGCGGATCTTCGTCTCGATCGCCTCCCACAGCCCCGGGTGTTCCACCAGCGGGGTGTCGAACGCGGCGGCGAGGGCCTCGGTGGTGAGGTCGTCGGGGGTGGGGCCGAGGCCGCCGCTGGTGACGAGCACCCTGCAGCGGCCGGCCGACTCCCGCACCGCGGCGATCAGCCGTTCGCGGTTGTCCCCCACCACCCCCTGGCGGTGGTGGGGGATGCCGAGGCCGGCGAGCCGCTCGGCCAGCCAGCGGGCGTTGCCGTTGAGGATGTTGCCCAGCAGCAGTTCGGTGCCGATGCAGAGCACCTCCACGCTCATCGGGATTCCTCCTCCATCTGGCGGCGGCTGATCACCACCACGGCGATGAGCACGGCGGTGGCCAGGGCCAGCCAGAGGAAGCGCATCTCCGCGTCGGCCACCACCAGCGCCAGGGCCGCCAGCCACTGGGTGAAGGCGTAGATCAGCAGCACCGTGCGGCGGTGGCTGAAGCCAGCCCGCAGCAGGCGGTGGTGCAGGTGGCGCCGGTCCGGGTAGAAGGGGGAGCGGCCCTCGCTGAGGCGCCCCATGATCACCGCGGACATGTCCGCCAGGGGCAGCGAGAGAATGAGCAGCGGCAGCAGCAGGCTCACGCTGGTGAGCCCCTTGGCCGGGCCCACGATGCTGATCGCCGCCAGGGTGAAGCCGAGGAAGTACGACCCCCCGTCGCCCATGAAGATGCGGGCGGGATTGAAGTTGTGCCGAAGAAAGCCCAGGCAGGACCCCGCCAGCGCCACCGCCAGCAGGCCGGCGGCCGGCTGGTGGAGGCTGAAGCTCACCGAGAGCAGTCCCACGGCGGCGATGCCGCTCACCCCGGCGGCCAGTCCGTCGAGGCCGTCGAGCCAGTTGATCGCGTTGGTGATGCCCACCAGCCAGAGCACCGTGGCCACGAGGCTGAGGCCGGGGGGCAGGGTCAGGGACTGGGCCGCGACACCGGGAAGGGCCGAGAAGTCGATGCTGCCGATCCTCACCCCCTGGTCCCAGACCGCCATCGCGACCACCACCTGGCCGGCCAGCCGCGGCAGGGGAGGCAGCGCGAAGAGGTCATCGGCCAGACCGATCACGAAGAAGCAGAGGGACCCGGCCAGGGTGGTCCAGATCAGCCGGTCCTTGTCGGCGGAGAGGAGGGCGAATCCGCCGGCGGCCCAGGTGAGGGCCAGGGCGATGCTGAAGCCCGCCACGATCCCCACGCCCCCCAGCCGCACCATCGGCATGCTGTGGTGCTTGCGGTGATCCGGCGTGTCGACCACGCCCAGCCTCAGCCCGAGCCGCCTCACCAGGGGCACGATCAGGGCGGTGAGCAGGCTGGCGGTGAGGAAGGTGAGAAGCGCCGCCGCGTTGGGGCTGTAGGCGAGGTTCACGGCGGCGGGGCGGCTCGATCAGGCCGGCTGGAGGGCACGCTGCTCGCCGTAGAGAGGAAAGCGTTCGCAGAGCGCCGCCACCCGTTCACGGCAGGCGCGGCCGATCGCCTCGTCATCCGGCTGCAGGAGGCGGTCGGCGATCACGTCGGCCACCTCCCGGAAAGCGCCCTCATCGAAGCCGCGGGTGGTGCAGGCGGCCGTGCCCAGCCTCAGGCCGCTGGTCACGAAGGGGGACTCGGGATCGAAGGGAACGGTGTTCTTGTTGGCGGTGATGTTCACCTCGCCCACCAGCCGGTCGGCCACCTTGCCGGTGAGGCCGATCGAGCGCAGATCGAGCAGCACCAGATGGTTGTCGGTGCCACCGCTCACCACGTCGATGCCACGCTCCTGCAGCCTTGCGGCCATGGCCTGGGCATTGGCCACCACCTGGCGGCTGTAGGCGCCGAAGGAGGGCTGCAGAGCCTCGCCGAAGGCCACCGCCTTGGCGGCGATCACGTGCTCCAGCGGCCCCCCCTGGGTGCCGGGGAACACCGCCTTGTCGAAGCGTCTGCCGAATTCGGCGTCGTTGCAGAGGATCAGGCCGCCGCGGGGTCCCCTCAGGGTCTTGTGGGTCGTGGTGGTGACGACATGGCAGTGGGGCAACGGGCTGGGATGCACGCCCGCCGCCACCAGTCCGGCGATGTGGGCCATGTCGGCCAGCAGGAAGGCGCCCACCTCATCGGCGATGGCGCGGAAGGC
>CAZVPB010000251.1:0-2795 GCA_964628165.1 uncultured Cyanobium sp. | reverse complement strand
GCCGCAGCCGCGGGCTGCGGTGAGGGCCCCCTCCACCTGGAGGGGGCTTTTTCGTAGGCTCGAGCCGTTTCCGCCGTTCGATGGGCAGCAGCTTCGGGCAGCTCTTCCGCATCACCACCTTCGGCGAATCCCATGGCGGTGGCGTCGGTGTCATCGTCGACGGCTGTCCTCCCCGTCTCGATCTGGACGTGGAGGCGATCCAGGCGGATCTTGACCGTCGCCGCCCGGGCCAGAGCCGCATCACCACTCCCCGCAAGGAGGAGGACCGGGTCGAGATCCTCAGCGGACTGCTGGAGGGGCGCACGCTCGGAACGCCGATCGCGATGCTGGTGCGCAACAGGGATCAGCGCCCCCAGGACTACAGGGAGATGGAGGTGGCCTTCCGCCCCTCCCACGCCGACGCCACCTATCAGGCCAAGTACGGCATCCAGGCCCGCAGCGGCGGCGGACGGGCCTCCGCGAGGGAAACGATCGGCCGGGTCGCCGCCGGGGCCATCGCCCGTCAGCTCCTGGCCAGGAGCCACGGCACCGAGGTGATCGCCTGGGTGCGCCGCATCCACACCATCGAGGCCACCGTGGACGCCGCCACCGTGAGCCGGGAGGCGGTGGAGGGCACGATCGTGCGCTGCCCCGATCCGAAGGCGGCCACGGAGATGATCGAGCGGATCGAGGCGATCGGCCGCGAGGGCGACTCCTGCGGAGGGGTGATCGAATGCGTCGTGCGGCGCCCGCCGGTGGGTCTCGGGTCGCCGGTCTTCGACAAGCTCGAGGCGGATCTCGCCAAGGCCGTGATGTCCCTGCCGGCCACCAAGGGCTTCGAGATCGGTTCCGGCTTTGCCGGCACCCTGCTGCGCGGCAGCGAACACAACGACGCCTTCCTGCCCGGCGAGGGAGGCCGCCTGCGCACCGCCACCAACAACTCCGGCGGCATCCAGGGGGGCATCAGCAACGGCGAGGAGATCCGGCTGCGGGTGGCTTTCAAGCCCACCGCCACGATCCGCAAGGAACAGCAGACCGTCGACATGAGCGGACGCCCCACCACCCTCGCCGCCAGGGGCCGGCACGATCCCTGCGTTCTGCCACGGGCCGTTCCCATGGTGGAGGCGATGGTGGCTCTGGTGCTGGCCGACCATCTGCTGCAGCACCAGGGCCAGTGCAGCCTCTGGTGAGGGACGGGACCCTCAGGAGGCCAGGTCCCGCAGAAGATCCACCAGCGCCCCGTCATCCCCCAGCCGCGAGCCCAGGGTGACGGCGTCGACGCCGGCCTCCAGCCAGGGCCGCACCTCCTCCGGGGCGAGGCCGCCGGCGGCGATGCAGAAGGGGAGGTCGTCGCCGAGGGGCCCCCGCAGCCGTGCCCAGTGGGAGATGCCCAGGGTGGCGGCGGGAAAGAGCTTCACCAGCCGGCAGCCCAGACAGCGGGCGGCATGCACTTCACTCGGCGTCATCACCCCGGGGATCAGGGTGAGGCCGAGATCTCCGGCCTGCCGCAGCAGGTTCGGATCCAGCACCGGCGACACGGCGTAACCGAAGCCTGCACGGACCGCGGCCGCCACCGCCGCCGCCGTGCATACCGAGGCGGCCCCCAGACGGAGTCCGGGAAACCGCCGCACCAGTTCGGAACAGGCCTGGATCCAGCCGGGCTCATCCCGCCAGGCGATCTCGACATGCACGAGGCCGATGGCCTCGAACCGCTCCAGGGAGGGGATCGCCTCCAGCGGGCGGGCGGGCCGCAGCACCACCAGCAGCGGCTGGCGGCGCAGCGAGCCGATCAGGGTGTCAGACGTAGGCCGCCACCTTCACATCCCGCTCGATCAGGAGCTCCTGCAGCTCCTCGGCGTCGACGGTCTCCTTCTTCACCAGCAGCTCGGCCAGTTCGTCGAGGACCGGCCGGTTGGTGGTGAGCACCTCCTTGGCCCGGACGTAGGCCCGGTCCACCAGGCCGGACACCTCCTCGTCGATGGCGGCGGCGGTGTCCTCGGAGAAGTCCCGCTCGGTGGCGATGTCCCTTCCGAGGAACATGCCCCCCTGGGAGCGGCCCAGGGCCACGGGCCCGAGCCGGTCGCTCATGCCGAAGCGGGTCACCATCTGCCGCGCCACCCGCGCCACCTGCTGGAGGTCGTTGGAGGCGCCGGTGGTCACCTCGTCCTCGCCGTAGACGATCTCCTCGGCGACGCGGCCGCCGAGGGCCACGGCCATCTGGTTCTCGAGGTAGGCGCGGGAGTAGAGCCCCGATTCCATGCGGTCCTCGCTCGGGGTGAAGAAGGTCAGGCCGCCGGCCCGCCCGCGCGGAATGATGCTGATCTTCTGCACCGGGTCGTAGTCGGGCATGAGGGCACCCA
Source organism: uncultured Cyanobium sp. (assembly GCA_964628165.1). Lineage (GTDB taxonomy): Bacteria > Cyanobacteriota > Cyanobacteriia > PCC-6307 > Cyanobiaceae > Cyanobium. Next base: position 456 of record CAZVPB010000251.1, on the reverse strand, counting down.
CCAGGGCGTGGCCCGCCTCGTGGTAAGCGACCAGCCGCTTCCGTTTCTCGCTCATCACCCGGTCCTTCTTCTCGGGGCCCGCCATCACCCGCTCGATGGCGTCATTCACCTCGTCCATCGCGATCTCGGTGAGCTGGCGGCGGGCGGCGAGGATCGCCGCCTCGTTGAGCAGGTTGGCCAGGTCGGCGCCGGTGAAGCCGGGGGTGCGGCGCGCCACCTTGTCGAGGTCGACGTCCTTGGCCAGGGTCTTGCCGCGGGCATGGACGCCGAGGATCTGGAGCCGGCCGGCGTAGTCGGGGCGGTCCACCACCACCTGGCGGTCGAAGCGGCCCGGCCGGAGCAGGGCCTGGTCGAGCACGTCGGGGCGGTTGGTGGCCGCCACGATGATGATGCCGGTGTTCCCCTCGAAGCCGTCCATCTCGGTGAGCAGCTGGTTGAGGGTCTGCTCCCGCTCGT
>CAZVPB010000250.1:0-2803 GCA_964628165.1 uncultured Cyanobium sp. | reverse complement strand
GGCTCGAGTTGCCGCTGCACGACTTCTCCCTCCCGGTGGTCGAAGCTGGAGTCGCAGCCGACGGCGGCCAGGGGGATCGCCGCGAAGGCTTCTTCGGGTGTCACGGCTGCGTGCGTTCGCAGGCACGTCCATTTCTAGCCGCCATCCTCCAGACCGGTTCGCAGGCTCTTCCGACCGGTACAGGCACGACTCCCATGGCCCTGTCCCGGCCCCGCAGCTCCGGCGGGATAGTCCTGTGCATGGGAGTCGTGGCTGTGATCTGTCTGTTCCCGTCCGCCGTGCAGGCGGGTTCAGCCACCGCCGAATCACCGAGCGCCCGATGGATGCGCTGGACAAGGCCCGTCAGCGAATGCCGCCCGGCGTAACAACGAAAAGTTATCAATGCAGCAACAAAATTCAGCCGATGCTGGCGAACGTTCAGCGCTGCACGATCTACTGGGATGATCCGGACTGACCCGGAGCAGGCATCGAGGAGGGCAACAGGCAGATCGAAATGAAGAGGGGCCCTTCCAGGCCCCATGGGTCATTTGGGTAATAAGGCTGACCTCACCCCATCTCCCTTAAAGGGTCAGGCGGCCACGGGGGCAGCTTGACGGGAGAAACGAACGATGTTGTTCGCTGTTACGGGTTTGCTCTGACCGAGCAGGCTTCAGTCACCCTCCTCATGCCCCGTCGAAACCATTGCAGCCCCGCGGAATGGAGCTGAGCGGAATCGAACCGCTGTCCGGAACACCGGTGTGGATCACCTAGTCCGTCCGAGGACGAACAGATGAATCATGCCACGACTCCCCGGGTTGCCGGCCGAACCGGGCAGGTGGGCGTGCCCGAACCGGCGGGGACGGTCGGCGGGATGCGGTGGAACCCGCGACGAACGAGCATGGACGGGTGAGCAGCCTCCTCGAGACCATCGCCGTGGTGCCGCCGGGCCTGGAGGAACCGGCCGCGGCGGAACTGGCTTCGCTGGGGGTCCAGCAGGTGCGGCCCCTGCGGCGCGCCGTGGCCTGCCGCACCAAGATGGCGGGGCTGATCCGGCTGCATCTGCGGGCCACGATCCCCTTCCGGATCCTGCGGCAGCTGGCCCGCTTCCCCTGCGGCGATCGCGAGGCCCTGGCGGCAGGGGTGCAGCAGGCGGTCGACTGGGACCGGTGGCTGCCGCCGGAGCGGAGCTTCCGCGTGGACGTGAGCGGCGGCGCGCCCGGGCTGGGCCACAGCCACTACACCGCCCTCACGGTGAAGAACGCCCTCGTCGACCTGCAGCGGCAGCGGTGGGGAAGGCGGTCCTCGGTGGAGCTGAGCCAGCCGGACCTGGTGCTGCATCTGCATCTCGGGAGCGGGGAGGCGGTGCTGAGCGCCGATGGCGGCGGCGGCAGCCTGCACCGGCGCGGCTGGCGGGCGGCGGTGGGACAGGCGCCCCTCAAGGAGAACCTGGCGGCGGGCCTGCTCGCCTTCACCGGCTGGCGGGGGACGGTGCCGCTGGCCGATCCCCTCTGCGGCTCCGGCACCCTGCTGCTGGAGGCGGCCTGCCAGGCGCTCGGGCGCATGCCCGGTCTCCTCGGGGGCCAGCCCCGCCTTCTTCCCCTGCGGCACTGGCCGGATGTGGACGCCGCGATCTGGGAAGCGGAGGTGGAGGCGGCCCGGGCCCTCGCCCGCGACAGCCTGGCCGACGGCACGCCCCTCGCCCCGATCGTGGGGGTCGAACGCGACCCGCAGGTGATCGATCAGGCCCGTGCCAACGCCGAAGCCGCCGGGGTGGCCGCAGCCATCGAGCTGCGCCAGGGGGATTTCCGCGACTTCCAACCGCCGGCCGGTGGCCCCGGCCTGCTCGTCTGCAATCCCCCCTACGGCGCCCGCCTCGGCCGCAACGACGACCTCGAGGCGCTCTACGCCGATCTGGGCCGCATGGTGAAGGAACGCTGCGGCGGCTGGCGGCTGTGGCTGCTGAGCGGCAACCCTTCCCTCACCGCGGCGCTGCGGATGAAGGCGAGCCGCCGCGTTCCGGTGAGCAACGGCGGCATCGACTGCCGCTGGCTTCACTACGACATCCGCTGATGGCGATCGGCCCGGTCCGGCCGCCGCAACGCCCCTAGCTTGAGGCCCATCCCCCGCGGCGCCGGCCCATGCACCCCGACCTGGAAGCCACCTTCGGTGATCTGCGGGCAAGGGTGCTCGAGGCCGAGGCCGATCCCCACCGCGACACCGGCAGCGCCGCCGTGGCGCTGGTGGGCGAATGGCTGGCGAGCCACGGCATCCGGCTGCTGGAGAAGCGCGACGCCCTCGGCGAGATCAACGGCACGATGATGCAGTGGTTCCACTGGTATCTGCCCGCCGACGGGCAGCACTGGAACCGCCTGCGGCAGGAGGCCCCGGCCCTGGCGGAGGCCGGCATCACCGGCCTTTGGCTTCCCCCCGCCGGGAAGGGCTTCGGCGGCATCCACGACGTGGGGTACGGCATCTACGACCTCTTCGATCTCGGCGAGTTCGACCAGAAGGGCACGGTGCCCACCAAGTACGGCAGCCGCGACGAGTTCCAGACCGCCGTGCAGATCTGCCGCAGCCTGGGCATGCAGGTGTATGCCGATGCGGTGCTCAACCACCGCATGGGCGCCGACTTCGAGGAGGAGTTCGAGGCGGTGCCCTGCGATCCGGCCAACCGCTTCCACGAACTGGGCGGTCCGCGTCGGATCCGCGGCTGGACCGGTTTCGACTTCCCCGGCCGCGGCGGCCGCCACTCCTCGATGAAATGGCGCTCGTGGCATTTCGACGCGGTGGACTACAACAGCGCCGATCCCGGCTTCCAGGCCAT
>CAZVPB010000249.1:0-2822 GCA_964628165.1 uncultured Cyanobium sp. | reverse complement strand
GCCGCCGCACCAAGAACAACCCGGTGCTGATCGGCGAGCCCGGCGTGGGCAAGACCGCCATCGCCGAGGGCCTCGCCCAGCGCATCACCCAGGGGGAGGTGCCCGACATCCTCGAGGACAAGCGGGTGCTCACCCTCGACATCGGCCTGCTGGTGGCCGGCACCAAGTACCGGGGCGAGTTCGAGGAGCGCCTCAAGAAGATCATGGAGGAGATCCGGGGCGCGGGCAACGTGATCCTGGTGATCGACGAGGTGCACACCCTGATCGGCGCCGGCGCCGCCGAGGGCGCCATCGACGCCGCCAACATCCTCAAGCCGGCCCTGGCCCGCGGCGAGCTGCAGTGCATCGGCGCCACCACCCTCGACGAATACCGCAAGCACATCGAACGGGACGCCGCCCTGGAGCGCCGCTTCCAGCCGGTGATGGTGGGTGAGCCCTCGGTGCAGGACACGATCGAGATCCTGCGGGGTCTGCGGGAGCGCTACGAACAGCACCACCGCCTCCGCATCGCCGACGAGGCCCTGGTGGCCGCCGCCACCCTCGGAGACCGCTACATCAGCGACCGGTTCCTGCCCGACAAGGCCATCGACCTCATCGACGAGGCCGGCAGCCGGGTGCGGCTGCTCAGTTCCAAGCTGCCCCCCGCCGCCAAGGATGTGGACAAGCAGCTGCGGGAGGTGCAGAAGCAGAAGGAGGAGGCCGTGCGCGAGCAGGACTTCGCCAAGGCCGGCGAACTCCGCGACAAGGAGGTGGAACTGCGGGAACAGATCCGCTCCATCCTCCAGTCCCGCCGTGACCAGGAGCCCGCCGCCGCCGAGGAGCCGGAGACCCAGGCTCCCCAGCCGGCCGCCGAAGCCGGCGATCAGGAGCGCGCCCCGCTCGTCACCGAGGAGGACATCGCCCAGATCGTGGCCTCCTGGACCGGCGTGCCGGTGCAGAAGCTCACCGAGAGCGAGTCGGTGAAGCTGCTCAACATGGAGGAGACCCTCCATCAGCGCCTGATCGGCCAGGACGAGGCGGTCAAGGCCGTCTCCCGGGCCATCCGCCGGGCCCGGGTGGGCCTCAAGAACCCCAACCGCCCGATCGCCAGCTTCATCTTCTCCGGCCCCACCGGGGTGGGCAAGACGGAACTCACCAAGGCCCTCGCCGCCTATTTCTTCGGCAGCGAGGAGGCCATGATCCGGCTCGACATGAGCGAGTTCATGGAGCGCCACACGGTCAGCAAGCTGATCGGATCCCCTCCGGGCTACGTGGGCTTCAACGAAGGCGGCCAGCTCACCGAGGCGGTGCGGCGCCGTCCCTACACCGTCGTTCTCTTCGATGAGATCGAGAAGGCCCATCCCGATGTCTTCAATCTGTTGCTGCAGCTGCTCGAGGACGGACGTCTCACCGACTCCAAAGGCCGTACGGTCGACTTCAAGAACACCCTCATCATCATGACCTCGAACATCGGTTCGAAGGTGATCGAGAAGGGTGGCGGCGGCCTCGGCTTCGAATTCGGCGGCGGCGATGCGGAGGAAACCCAGTACAACCGCATCCGTTCGCTGGTGAACGAGGAACTCAAGCAGTACTTCCGGCCCGAGTTCCTCAACCGTCTCGACGAGATCATCGTCTTCCGTCAGCTCACCCGCGACGAGGTGAAGGAAATCGCCGAGATCATGCTCAAGGAGGTGTTCTTGCGCATGGAGGAGAAGGGCATCCATCTCTCCGTCACCGAGGCCTTCAAGGAACGGCTGGTGGAGGAGGGCTACAACCCCAGCTACGGGGCCCGTCCCCTGCGCCGGGCGGTGATGCGCCTGCTGGAGGACTCCCTCGCCGAGGAGTTCCTCTCCGGTCACATCGGCGAGGGTGATTCCGCCCAGGTCGATGTGGACGATGACAAGCAGGTGGTGATCCGCAAGCAGACGGCCCCCAGCCCGGTGCCCGAACTCGCCGGCGCCGGCGCCTGACCCTCCACTGACCCCTCCCTGCCGGCAATGACTGCCGCGATCCTCGAACACGCCATCGCCCCGGGGCGGGTCCTCCGGGGTGACGGGGCCTGGCGCCGGGGCCTCGAACTCATCCCCGCCCTCGGCGGCCGGCCGCTGCTGCTGGGCCGGAGTCCGGCCACTGCGGCCTGCCGCGGCCGTCTCGCCGCCGATCTCACGGCGACGGGGACATCTCCGGTGCAGGCCGAACTGGAGCACGACTGCTGCGAGGAGGACCTCGGGCGCCTCGAGGTCCTCGCCCGCGGGAGCGGCATCGACGTGGTGATCGCCGCCGGTGGCGGCAAGGTGCTCGACGCCGGCAAGCTGCTGGCCGACCGGCTGGGTCTGCGGTGCGTCACCGTGCCCACCAGCGCCGCCACCTGCGCGGGCTGGACGGCCCTGGCCAACGTCTATTCCCCTGCCGGGGCCTTCCGCCACGACGTGACCCTGGCCCGCTGCCCCGACCTGCTCGTCTTCGATCACGGGATCGTGCGGAGTGCCCCTTCCCGAACCCTGGCCAGCGGCATCGCCGATGCCATGGCCAAGTGGTATGAGGCCTCGGTCAGCAGTGGTGACAGCGCCGACGGACTGGTGCAGCAGGCGGTGCAGATGGCGCGGGTGCTCCGCGATCAGCTCCTCATCGATGCCGAGGAGGCCTGTCGCGATCCCTCCTCCTCCGCCTGGCAGCGGGCCGCGGAAGGGGCCGCCCTCACCGCCGGCCTCATCGGCGGTCTGGGCGGGGCCCGTTGCCGCACCGTGGCCGCCCACGCCGTGCACAACGGCCTCACCCAGCTCGGCGCGAGCCACCATCGGCTGCATGGCGAGAAGGTGGGCTTCGGTATCCTCGTGCAGCTC
>CAZVPB010000248.1:0-2833 GCA_964628165.1 uncultured Cyanobium sp. | reverse complement strand
GGGAGGGGAACCCCGGAACCGGAGCCATCGAGGCTGGTCTGGCCGCTCCACACCGGCACCGTGAAGTGGAAACAGGCCCCCTCCCCGGGCGACGACACGACCCAGATCCTGCCGCCATGGACCTCCACGATCCTGCGGCACACCGAAAGACCCACGCCGTAACCGGAGATGGTGCCCGCCGTCTGAGGCAGGCGCACCCGGTCCTGGAAGATCCTCTGCTGCTCGGCGGCGGGGATGCCCGGCCCGCTGTCGCAGACGCTCACCTGCACCCATTGCTGGGTGCGGTGCAGCAGGGTGAGGCCCACCCGGCCGCCCTCGGCGGTGTACTTCAGAGCGTTCTCGAGGAGATTGAGCAGGACCTGGCGCATGCGCCGCTGGTCGGCGAACACCTCCGGCAGATCCGCCGGAATGTCCGTCACCAGTTCCAGGTCCCTTCCCACCCACAGCTTCTCGAGCTCGAGGATGGCCTCGGCAGCCACCTGGGCCAGCCGCAGACGCTGGGGATTGAACAGAGCTTCCCAGCGGGTGGTGCCCACGCCCAGCAGATCGCTGGAGAGGGCCTCGATGTCGTCGAGACGGCGGGTGAGGACGTCGCGGAAGCGGGCCTCGTCGATCTGGCCGAGGACGTGGCTCTGGAGAGCCAGCTTGGCGGCGCTGAGGGGCGTGCGCAGCTCGTGGGCGACCATGCGGAGCAGCCTCTCCTGCACCCCCAGCCGGTCGATCAGCTGCTCGTTCTCCTGGCGGAGCCCCAGCAGCTGGTCCTCCAGCTGCATCTCCCTCCGGCTGTGGCCCGCCTCGGGATCCGCGGCCCCCTCGCTCACCCCGAGGTTGCTGGCGAGGGCCATCTGCTGCCAGCGCGGCAGCCAGTTCCGCACCTGGGAGCTGATGGCGGTGCCGGCGAAGACCTGGCGGGGAGAAGGGCTGAGCTTCACGAGCGCGGGGGTGACCACCAGCCGGTGGAACTCCAGGAGCTCGGGGCGGAGCGAAGGATCCACCACCTCGAGGCGCACCGCGAAGCCGCCCTCCTCCTTGCGCAGAACAGCCAGGAGATTGCGCAGATCGGGGCTGGCGAGATGCCGGCGGTTGGCCACCAGCAGCAGGTCGAGGGCCGGACGTGGCTTCTCACTTCCCTCGGCGGGCCGTTGTGGAACGGCCTCGTGGGCATCCCCTGCTGCAGGCACAGGTTGCTGCAAGTGGTCGCGGATCACTGTAAGGAAACTCCATCCATCTCCGGAACCGACCCATGTGGAACTCCCCGGAAGACCCCTGCAGGTGCGACCGGATGTGACTGCCAGTGTCCGAACCGGGCCACGCCCCCGGGGCCGGGGGCGCGCGGCGGCGGGTAAATTGGTCACTCAAGTGTTTGCACGGAAGTCCCTGAAAAGACTGACAACGGTTGAGGATCGACTCTTCCGCTGTTTCTTCCAAGGTAGTGATGTGTGGATTACACTTGAATTTCAGTAACCTTTTCCATGCTTCAATCCACTGCCCGCGCATTCCTGACTGGCAGCCTCGCGCTGCTGTCGGTGACCGCCACGACAACTCCCGGGATTGCACAGCAAGCGGCTCCCCGTACGGCCCCGGCGAGCTCCAAGGAGGTGAATGCCTACGTCGCCATCGGAACGGTGACCACCTGCATCCTCACGGAGCGGAAGGTTCCCTTCGACACCGCCCTCGGATCCTCCATCTCCGGAGTGGGGATCGTCATCAACCAGCTCCACGGTGGGGTCATTTCCGGGGTGAACAACAACCAGAAGCTCACCGAAAACCAGATCACCAACGGCGTCGGCGCCCAGATGATCGCCGGCATCAAGAACGCCTGCTACGACCAGCTCACGGCCGCCGACAAGAAGAAGATCGACGACACGCTCAGGCAGCTTCAGCAGCAGCAACAGCAGCGCCGCAACTGACGCCCGCGACACACCGGCCTCCCCCCACGGCTGTGGGGCGTCAGGATCGGCGGAGAGGGCGACGGAGCCACCCCCATGAACCTCATACGTCTCGGTGACTACCGGCCTGCCGCGCAGCTGCTCCACCGCACGGATCTGTGCTTCCGCCTCTTCGAGGACCACGCCCTCGTGGAGGCGGAACTGCATTTCTCCCCCAACCCCTCCGCCGCGGAGCCGGAACAGCCTCTGCGGCTGAAGGGAGTGGGACTGCAGCTGGAGGAGCTCCGCGTCGACGGCGCCCCCCTCGATCCCTCCACGTACCTGATCGATGGCGAGGGCCTGACCCTCCCGCAGGTGCCGGCCGGCCCCTTCCGGCTCGCCAGCCGGGTGCGGATCCATCCCCGCGCCAACACCAGCCTGGAGGGGCTCTACCTGAGTGAAGGCCTCTTCACCACCCAGTGCGAGGCGGAGGGGTTCCGGCGGATCACCTTCCATCCCGACCGGCCCGATCTGCTGAGCCGCTTCCGCGTGCGCATCGAAGCCGACCGCGACCGCTGTCCGGTGCTGCTCTCCAACGGCAACTGTGTGGAGAAGGGGCTCCTGCCGAAGGATCCGGAGGCCCCCTCCTCCCCCGAGCGCCACTTCGCGGTGTGGGACGACCCCTTCCCCAAGCCCTCCTATCTCTTCGCCCTGGTGGCGGGCCGGCTGGAGGAGGTGGACGACCACTTCACCACCGCCTCGGGCCGCCCGGTGCGGCTGCGGCTCCACGTGGAGCCCGGCGACACCCCCTACACAGCCCATGCCCTGGCCTCCCTGAAGCGCGCCATGGCCTGGGACGAGAAGGTGTACGGGCTCGAATACGACCTCGACGAATACAACATCGTCGCGGTGCGCCACTTCAACATGGGCGCGATGGAGAACAAGAGCCTCAACATCTTCAACTC
>CAZVPB010000247.1:0-2837 GCA_964628165.1 uncultured Cyanobium sp. | reverse complement strand
CCTTCGACCAGGGCGCCATGGGCCTGATCGAGAAGGCGATCGCCATGAGCGACCTCGGCCTCACCTGCAACAACGACGGCAAGGTGATCCGCATCAACATCCCTCCCCTCACCGAGGACCGCCGCAAGGAGCTCTGCAAGCTGGCCTCCAAGTACGCCGAAGAGGGCAAGGTGGCCCTGCGCAACAACCGTCGCGACGCCATCGACCGGATCAAAAAGCAGGAGAAGGAGGGCGAGCTCTCCGAAGACCAGAGCCGCGACGAACAGGAGAAGGTGCAGAAGCTCACCGACCGCTACATCGCCGAGCTCGACAAGCACCTGGCCGAGAAGGAGGCTGAGATCCTCAAGGTTTGAGCCTTCCCGCCGCTGAGCTCTGGGATGTGATCGTCGTCGGTGCGGGGGCGGCCGGTGCCGCCGCCGCCCTTCACCTCGCCCGCGCCGGCCGCAGCGTGCTGCTGCTCGACCAGGCCCGTTTCCCCCGACCCAAGCCCTGTGGCGGGGGCATGGCCGCTTCGGTGCAGGCCTGGTTCCCCTTCGATCTCACGCCGGTGGTGGAGGCCGTGATCGAACGGGTGCGGGTCACCTGGGATCTGGAGGATCCGGTGCTGGCCCCGCTTCCGGGGGACGCACCGTTCTGGATCGTGCGCCGTGCGCGCCTCGATGCCTTCCTGGTGGAGCAGGCCACCGCGGCCGGGGCCCGTTTCCTCGCCGGTGCCTGCGTTGAGGCGGTGCAGCGCCAGGGTGAGGGCTGGCGGGTCGGCCTGACGGCCGGCGGCGAGGACGCCTGGCTGAAGGGGCGGGCCCTGGTGATCGCCGATGGTTCCGGCTCGCGCCTGGCAGCCCCCCTGGGGCTGGGATCGCCGAAGCCGCGGTTCGCCACCGCTGTGTCGGTGGAGGTGGAGGGCGAGGTGGGCGATCCGACCACGGCCCATTTCGGCTTCGGGCTGGTGCCCCACGGGTTCTGCTGGGCCTTCCCGCGCCAGGGGGGCTACAGCATCGGCCTGGGCAGCTTCATCGGCAGGCCCGCCGATCCCTCCGTCGCCCGCACGGAGGCGGAGGTCGTGCTGGCCCGTCTGCTGCCCAGCCTCGGCTTCGCCGCCGATGCGGGCAGCCGCACCACCTCCCGGCTTCGGGTCTGGGACGGCCACCATCCTCTGCACGGCGAGGGGGTGGTGGCCGTCGGTGACGCGGCCTCGCTCTGCGATCCCTTCCTGGCCGAAGGTCTGCGCCCTGCCCTGCTCAGCGGCTGCCGGGCCGCCAGTGCCCTCGATCTCTGGCTGGCCGGCGACGCCACGGCCCTCGGCCGCTACACCGACACCATGCGCCGCGAGTGGGGGGAGTCGATGGCCTGGGGCCGTCGCATCGCCGGGGTGTTCTACCGGGTGCCGCGGGTGGGCTATCAGCTCGGCATCAAGCGTCCCACCGCCCCCCGCCGGATCGCCCAGATCCTCTCCGGCGAGATGGGCTACGGCGACATCGCCCAGCGGGCGATCCGCAGGCTGCTGTTTCAACGCGGCTGACTGCCGCCGGTCTTCGATGTGCGTGCAGCTCAGATGCGCGTGCAGTCCTTGAGGTTGCGCAGGCGCTGATCGATCGAGCCAAGCAGTTCGATGGCGAACATCGGTGATTCCTGCACCGCAAAGAGAAACTTCTCGCGGTTCATCACCAGCAGCCTGCAGGGGGTCATCGCCCTGGCATCCCCATAGCGACGGTGCTCACTGGTCACCAGTGCCCCGGCACCGAAGACGTCGCCCGCGTGGATCTCCTCATGACCGCTGTCGCCGTTCCAGTTCAGGCGCACCTCCCCCTCCAGAAGGCCGAACATGCAATCCCCAGGCTCTCCGGATCGGAAGATCAGGTCGCCGGGCTCCACGGTGATCACCTCACCGCTGCTGGCGAGGGCGCGCATGGTGTCGAGAGCGTTCACAGCGGGCACGTGGATGGGCAGGCCGATGGTCCAGTGTGGACGAGGGGCCGCACGCGGAGTTCAAGGGCCGATTAAGACGCAGCCCGAACCAGGGAGCGCTGCTGGTTCAGCGGCTGCTGCTGCCTGCCAGCGCCGCGCCGAGGCCGCCGCGCACGTCGTCCGGGGCCAGCCGGCCATCCTTGTCGGTGTCGAGGGCGTCGAACACCGCATCGCTCCCCAGCCACTCCTCACGGGTGATGCAGCCGTCGCCGTCGAGATCGTTGAGCAGGAAGATCTCGTGCACGGCATGCCCGAAGGCCGCTCCCCCCTCCAGCTCGGCCAGGCGATGGGCCAGCTGGGCCTCGAGGGTCTCGATCGCCTTGGAGAAGCCGCGGATGCCCTCGTCCAGCTTCTCGGTGGCCATGCGGTCTGCGGCGAGCATGGCCCGGAAGCGTTCCTCGTCGAGATGGATCTGGTTTTCCGTGGGGGCCGGGTCGAAGGGGTTGAGCCTGCGCTCCAGCACCCCTTCGGTGCTGCGCAGTTCATTCAGCAGGGCCGGTGAGATGGTGAGCAGATCGCAACCGGCCAGCTCGATGATCTGGTCGGTGTTGCGGAAGCTGGCCCCCATCACCTCGGTCTTGTAGCCGTAGGTCTTGTAGTAGTTGAAGATCTCGGTCACCGAGATCACGCCCGGATCCTCAGGGCCGGGGTAGCTCTCACGGCCGGTGCTCTTCTTGTACCAGTCAAGGATGCGCCCCACGAAAGGGGAGATCAGGGTGACGCCCGCCTCGGCCGCGGCCACGGCCTGGGCGAAGGAGAACAGCAGCGTGAGGTTGCAGTGGATGCCTTCCTTCTCCAGTTCCTCGGCGGCGCGGATCCCCTCCCAGGTGGAGGCCACCTTGATCAGCACCCGCTCCCTGCCGATGCCCGCC
>CAZVPB010000246.1:0-2838 GCA_964628165.1 uncultured Cyanobium sp. | reverse complement strand
CCTCACCGAGGCTCTCGCGCAGTTCCGCGAGCGGCTGGGGGCGTCGGGCCACCAGCAGCAGCTCGCCCACGCCGCGGCGCTGCAGCCAGCGGCAGACGGCGCTGCCGATGTCCCCGGTGGCTCCCACCACGGCCACGCGTGCCTTGGCCAGATCGATGCCGAGGCGCGGTGCGTTGGTTTCCACCTGCTGACAGATCACCCAGGCGGTGTGGGTGTTGCCCGTGGTGAAGCGGGTCCAGTCCAGCTCCACGGCACTCACCCGTTGCTCGCGCAGCAGATTCATGTCCTCGAAGATGATCGAGGTGAAGCCCCCGAGGGCGGTGATGTCGATGCCGGAGCGCTGAGCCAGCTCCATGGCCTTGATCACCTTGCGCTTGGCGGTCTTGAAGCGCCGCAGCATTTCCGGCACGAACACCGAATCGATGTAGGCGCCCCGGATGCGGCGGCCGGTGCGGCTCGTGATCTCCACATGCTCCACGAGCTGGGGCGGCGCGGCGCACCACATGTCGAGATCGCCGTCGGCGTAGGCGTCGAATCCCAGGGAACGGGCCTTGCTGCGGGCCTCCTCGAAACTGGTGGAGTGACCGATCAGCCCGAACATGCAGACACCGGAAGGATGTGGCGAACGCTACATCCTCCCACGACAGGCGAGGTGGCTCAGGCGGTGAGGGCGGCGGCGGCCATGCGGGCGATCTCGCGGCTGGTGAGGCCGATCTCCATCAGCGACTCCTGGTAGGAGCTGAGGAAGTCGGCCATCAGGTCCTCCTGCTCCATGTGCAGCACGGCGGCATCGGCGGCCACCTGATCCAGCATCCGCCGCACCAGGGGCAGGTTCTCGCGGTTGGCCTCCATCAGCTCATCGCGCACGTTCTCGAGGTTGGCCTTCAGCCATTCCTGGCCGTAGTTGAGGTGGGTGTATTCATCCTTGACGACCCCCTCGGTGATCTTGCGGGCAAAGGGATCGGCGACAGGAATGTAGATGTGGTAAGCCGAGATTGCGAACGCCTCGATCAGGATGGCCTGGATCAGCAGGCAGGTCGTGACCTTCCCCGCGGTCAGAGCCTTCTGGAAGTTGGTGTGCAGCGGGCTGAAGAACTCCTTCGCGAAAGGCATGTCTGCCGTCACGCCCAGGTTGCTGGCACAGGCGGTGAAGCCCTTCTTGTGCTTCAGTTCCATCCGGGCCAGCCGGGTGAGCTCCTCGGCCTGCTCGGGGATCAGGGTGCCGATGGCGATGTAGTTGTCGTGGGCTTCCTGCTCGCCCTCGATCACGATGGCGTTGATGCGGCTGTAGGCGTCCTTGTAGTTCTCGCTGCTGAAGTCCGGCAGACCGTCGGTCGCGTCAGGGGCAGCCGCACCGGCTGAGGCCGTGGCCGGGGTGGTGGAGGAGAGCATCACCATGGTGGACGCAGCGTCTGGATCGAATGGTGCGACTGTAACCAGCGTCATCCGTCTTCAGCCGGGGCTGGAGACGCCGGTGAGGACGGCGGCACGCGGCCCGGTGGCCAGTCGCTCGCCAGCAGGCTTTCGAACCGCAGCCTCCAGCCCCGCACCAACGCGTCGCACAAGCCGGCCCCCAGCCCTGGATCGGCGCCGCGGGCATCGCCCACCACCCCGCTGGTGCTGAGGTCGGCCATCAGCCAGGCGGTGGGGGCGGCTCCCTCCAGGCTCCAGCCCGCCGGCACCGGCGAGCAGAGCCGGCCGTCATGGGGACGCTGCGGGCCCACCAGCTCTGGCGCGAGGTGGAGCATGAGGCTCGTTTCCGCCAGGCCGGCATGCAGGCCGCCCTGGCGTTCCGGTTCCGGGACCCGCTCGGCGATCCCCTCGATGCCACTCCAGAGGAAGCAGGGCAGCACGCCGAGGCCGGGATGGCGCACGCGCAGCTCGCGCGCCGCGGTCTGCAGCAGGGCGATCTGGCCGCCATGGGCGTTGAACAGCACCAGCCGTTCGAAACCGCAGGCCGCCAGCTGGCCCCCCACGCTGCAGACGGTCTGGATCAGCAGCTCCGGCGGCAGGCTGAGGGTGCCGGCAAACCCCAGATGCTCGGGGGAGAACCCGATCGCCTGCAGGGGCAGCCGCCACACCGGCAACGCCGGGTGCAGGTTCTGCAGCACGGCGTCGAGGACCCGTTCGGCGAACAGTCCATCGGTGGCCAGGGGCAGATGAGGTCCATGCTGCTCGACCGCGCCCCAGGGCCACACCACCGTGCTGCCGTGGCGCCGGGCCGCCTGCCGCACCTGGGGCCAGGCGAGACGGTCGAGGCGGCGCTGCGGCGGCATGGTGACGGGTTGCGATCCCTACAGTGTGGGGCTCCCAGACCGAGGTGCCGATGGCCGGATCCGGCAAGCAACCGCCCCCGTCCTCCGCCCGCCCCATGCCCCAGGGATCGCCCCGCCCCCAGGCGGCGGCTCCGGTGCGCCGGCCCCCCCAGGTGCTGATGATCCGCAAGGACGATCCGCAGCCTGCCGCCGACGTCAGCGATTCGCCGCAGGCGCTTCAGGCCCCTGTCCAGCCCCCCGCCGCCCCGGTTCAGCCCCCCTTCTCCGCCGTTCCCGACGAGGACGCCCGCTTCGCCGAGGAGGGCCTCACCATGGCTGACCTGCTGGGGCCGGAGCCCGGTCGCGGCTCGTCCCCGCGGCGCGGCGGCGCGGCGGCGGGCGCCAAGTCGGCCCGCGAGCCCCGCAGTGTCGACGATTTCGACTTCGACGAGCAGGCCTTCCTCGCCGCCCTCGATGAGCAGGATTTCGTGGGCGGCACCGGCGAGGTGGTGCGCGGCACCGTGATCGGTCTGGAGAGCGACGGTGTCTACGTGGACATCGGCGGGAAGGCGCCGGGCTGCAT
>CAZVPB010000245.1:0-2871 GCA_964628165.1 uncultured Cyanobium sp. | reverse complement strand
CGTAACAAGGTAGCCGTACCGGAAGGTGTGGCTGGAACACCTCCTTTCTGGAGCAAGTCTTAAAGGATAAGTTAAAGGAATGAAGTTATTGACAATTTTTGGTCCCTGCTTTTTTAAAAATATTAACTAAGGCCTCCCCCGGCCCCTCCAAGGAGGGGAGGAAGAACAAAGGGGCTCACCTGGGCTTTTCCCCTTTAGGGGAACGGGAAGGGGGCTGTGTTTAAAAGACAGTCTCGTAGCTCAGTTGGTTAGAGCGCTACACTGATAATGTAGAGGTCCCCAGTTCAACTCTGGGCGGGACTACAGGTTCCCCAGTTCCACGGATAGCTATCGGGGCTGGGCGGTACTATAAGCCCGGTAGGCATTAGGCAGTTACAGTGGGCAGAAAAGAATCTGCATGCTGGATACTGGGGCTGCAAACTGAAAACGGGGGATTAGCTCAGTTGGCTAGAGCGCTAGATTTGCATTCTAGAGGTCAAGGGTTCGACTCCCTTATTCTCCACGAGAAAAAAAGACAGAAGTCGGGAGTCAGAAGACAGAAGTCGGAAAATAAGAAGTGCTTCAAAATATAAGATGAAAAAACGTTCATTATGAAATGATGGAACAATAGATAAGCAGGACGGCTGCGTTATAAAGGTTCGATTCCTTGATTATCTGCACAGGCGATGAAGCTTTGAGCGAGAAGTTCTTTGAACTTTGGACTTTAAGTTTTGAAATGCTTAAAAGTTCTTTGGCATGTTGGGAAAAAGGATTATGAGTCAAATCATAATCAATGAGTCAAATCATAACAAATACGATGACACAAGTAAGTTAGAAAAATAAGAATCATAACGAGGATTCAAAAAGAAAGTTACTAAGGGCGTACGGAGGATGCCTTGGCTCTCAGAGGCGAAGAAGGGCGTGACAAGCTGCGAAAAGCTGCGGGGATTGGCAAATACGAATCGATCCGCAGATACCCGAATGGGGCAACCCATCCCGACTTGTCGGGATATTCCATGTAAATGGAAGGCGAACGTGGGGAACTGAAACATCTCATTACCCACAGGAAAATAAAACAATAGTGATTCCCTGAGTAGTGGCGAGCGAAAAGGGAGAAGCCTAAACCGGTTTTGTTTCGGCATAACCGGGGTTGTAGGGCTGCGATATGGAGAGATATTTTAAACTGGAAAGGTTTTGGAAAAGCCTACCGTAGATGGTGACAGTCCAGTACAGGTAAGAAATATTATCCTAGCAGTACCCTGAGTAGGGCGGGGCACGTGAAACCCTGTCTGAATCTGCCAGGACCATCTGGCAAGGCTAAATACTCCTGAGAGACCGATAGTGGACAAGTACCGTGAGGGAAAGGTGAAAAGCACCCCGAACAGGGGAGTGAAATAGTACCTGAAACCGTACGCTTACAAGCGGTTGGAGTCCCGATTATTCGGGATGACAGCGTGCCTTTTGCATAATGAGCCTACGAGTTAGTCGTCACTGGCGAGATTAAGGGATTCAGTTCCGAAGTCGAAGCGAAAGCGAGTCTGAATAGGGCGAAAGAGTCAGTGGCGCTAGACGCGAAACCTTGTGATCTACCCATGGGCAGGTTGAAGTGTTGGTAACACAACATGGAGGACCGAACCAGGAAGCGTTGAAAAGCTTTTGGATGACCTGTGGGTAGGGGTGAAAGGCCAATCAAACTGGGAAATAGCTCGTACTCCCCGAAATGCATTTAGGTGCAGCCTTGTGATAGTTTTACAGAGGTAGAGCTACTGATTGGATGCGAGGGCTTCGCCGCCTATCAAATCCAGACAAACTCCGAATGCTATAAAATGTTTCACAGGAGTGAGGGCATGGGTGCTAAGGTCCATGTCCGAGAGGGAAAGAACCCAGACCATCAGCTAAGGTCCCCAAGTGTATGCTAAGTTGAACAAACGAGGTCCGGTTGCAGCGACAGCTAGGATGTTGGCTTGGAAGCAGCCATTCATTTAAAGAGTGCGTAACAGCTCACTAGTCGAGCGACTGGGCATGGATGATAATCGGGCATAAGCATATCACCGAAGCTATGGCATTGAAATTATTCAATGGGTAGGGGAGCATTCCAACGGCGTTGAATGTGGGACGTGAGTTCTGCTGGAGCAGTTGGAAAAGCAAATGTAGGCATAAGTAACGATAATGCGGGTGAGAAACCCGCACGCCGATAGACTAAGGTTTCCTGATCAACGCTAATCGGATCAGGGTAAGCCGGGACCTAAGGTGTACCCGAAGGGGGAAGCCGATGGCAAGCAGGTTAATATTCCTGCGCCTTTTATACGATAAAAGTGACGGAGATAAGTAGGTGCTACGTACTGACGGAATAGTACGTTGAGCCTAGCCTTCGGGCGAAGCGAAGCATTAAATTATCTTCCAAGAAAAGCGAGTATAGGAGCCCGTACCGTAAACCGACACAGGTAGTCAAGGAGAGAATCCTGAGGCGCTCGAGTGATTCGTGGCTAAGGAACTAGGCAAAATAACCCCGTAACTTCGGGAGAAGGGGAGCCTCTAGCAATAGAGGCCGCAGAGAAATGATTCAGGCGACTGTTTATCAAAAACACAGGGCTCTGCTAAATCGAAAGATGACGTATAGGGCCTGACACCTGCCCGGTGCCGGAAGGTTAAGTGGGGATGTTATCGCAAGAGAAGCATTGAAATGAAGCCCCGGTAAACGGCGGCCGTAACTATAACGGTCCTAAGGTAGCGAAATTCCTTGTCGGGTAAGTTCCGACCTGCACGAATGGTGTAACGATCTGAATACTGTCTCGGCCACGAGCTCGGTGAAATTGTAGTAGCGGTGAAGATGCCGCTTACCCGCAACGGGACGGAAAGACCCCGTGAACCTTTACTGCAGCTTCGCATTGA
>CAZVPB010000244.1:0-2878 GCA_964628165.1 uncultured Cyanobium sp. | reverse complement strand
CCTTCTGCACGGGGTCGTGGGCCTTCACCAGGGTGCCCACCAGGGCATGGCCCACCTCGTGATAGGCGATCAGGCGCTTGCTGCGGCCATCGGTGAGTGGTTTGCCCTCCATGCCGGCGATCACCCGGTCCACGGCGTCGTCGATCTCCGCCAGGCTGGTGGCCTCCTTGCGCCGGCGGGCCGTGAGGATGGCGGCCTCGTTGAGCAGGTTGGCCAGATCGGCACCCGAGAAGCCGGGGGTGCGGCGGGCGATGGCCTCCAGGCTCACGTCCTCGGCCAGCTTCTTGTTGCGGCTGTGCACCCGCAGGATCTCCAGCCGGCCCTTGATGTCAGGCACGTCCACCTGCACCTGGCGGTCGAAGCGGCCGGGGCGCAGCAGCGCCGAATCGAGCACATCGGCCCGGTTGGTGGCGGCGATGATGATGATGCCGCTGTTGCCCTCGAAGCCGTCCATCTCGGTGAGCAGCTGGTTGAGGGTCTGCTCCCGCTCGTCGTTGCCGCCGCCCAGGCCGGCGCCGCGCTGGCGGCCCACGGCGTCGATCTCGTCGATGAAGATCAGGCAGGGACTGTTCTCCTTGGCCCGCTTGAAGAGATCGCGCACGCGGCTGGCGCCGACGCCCACGAACATCTCCACGAACTCCGAGCCCGAGAGGGAGAAGAAGGGCACGCCGGCCTCACCGGCGATGGCCTTGGCCAGCAGCGTCTTGCCGGTGCCGGGAGGGCCCACCAGCAGCACTCCCCTGGGAATCTTGGCGCCCACGGAGGTGAACCGCTCCGGGGTCTTCAGGAAGGTCACCACCTCCTGCAGATCCTGCTTGGCCTCCTCCACCCCGGCCACGTCGTCGAACTTCACGCCGGTCTCGGCCTCCATCAGGAAGCGGGCCTTGGTCTTGCCGAACTGCATGGCCTGGCCGGGGCCGCCCGGCATGCCGCTGGAGCGGCGGGCCAGGAAGATCAGGGCGCCGATCAGCAGCAGCGGGAAGAGCAGGTTGCCGAGGATCCCGAGCACCGGCGGCGACTGGCGCGGAGGATGGATGTCGAAGCTCACCCCCTGGTCCTTGAGCTGGCTGAGCAGTTCCGGAGCCACGCCGGGCAGGTCAACCCGCAGACGCTGCACGCGGTTGTCAAGCTCGGGGTCCACGGCCTCGATCACGGCGCTGCGGCCGCCGTCGTAGATGTCCACCGCCGTCACCCGGCCGGCGTCGACGTAGTCGAGGAAGCGGCCGTAGCTCATGCGGGCCACGGCGGTGTTGCGGGCAGCGTTGGTGGGTGCGTTGGCACCGAGATTGCCGCTGCTGAGCACCTGCCAGCCGAGGAAGGCCACCAGGGCCACGGGCAGGAGCCACAGAGCGATCAGACGCCAGCGCTGGTTCATAGCTGAGACACTTTCTAACTAAGTGTAACGGCGCTGCTCTAGCCAGCGGCCGCCCAGGATTCCAGCAGATCCACGGGGCCGTGACCCCCGGCCCTCACCTCGCCCTCCTCCGGGCTGCTCTCATCGAGGAGGAGCAGGTCCACCGGAATCGACTCCAGCAGTTCCGGGCCGCCCAGGCCATGGGTCCAGACTTCGAGCTCGGTGTCGGCGGGGCACTGGAAACTCAGCAGTTCGAAGGGGAACACCACCCGTTCCAGGAAGAACGCCTCGGGCCCCACACACCGGGCGATCACCATGCGATCGGTGCCGTTTCGGTAACCGCAGGTCAGCAGGTCCAAGAACACGCCGGAAGAACGTCGGCACCACTAAGCCATCCCGGCGGCGCTGGAATTGGTCGCGGTAGCCACTGTTTGCCAGCTCCGGCCCCGGGCTTAAAGCTTTCTTTGGATTTGCTGACGTCCGCGCGGCCGCGCCGCCGGCTTGGTCTAAAGGCTGCGCAGGGCCACGATCGGATCGAGTTGAGCCGCCCGCCGTGCCGGCACCACGCCGAAGAACAGACCGATCGAGCCCGATAGACCCACCGTGAGCAGCACCATCGACGGTCCGATCGTGGCCGGCAGCGGAGTCACCAGCGCCACCAGGCTCACGGTGCCCAGCCCCACCAGCGTGCCGATGGCGCCGCCCAGGCTCGCCAGCACCAGCGACTCCACCAGAAACTGCAGCAGCACGTCGCCGCTGCGGGCACCGAGGGCCTTGCGCAGGCCGATCTCTGCGGTGCGCTCGCTCACCGACACCAGCATGATGTTCATGATGCCGATGCCGCCCACCAGCAGCGACACGCCGCCGATGGCCGCCAGCATCAGCGTGAGCCCGCCGGTGATCGTGCTCACGATGGTCAGGGCGTCCTGCTGGGAGCGCACGGCGAAGTCGTCCTCGCGGATGATGCGGTGCCGCTGGCGCAGCAGGTTGGTGATCTGAAACGCGGCGGCGTTGATGCTGTCGGCGTCGCGGGCCTCCACGCTGATGAAGTTCAGGCTCACGCCGTAGGTGGGATCGCGACCCGAGAGCCTGTTCACCATCGTGGTGAGGGGCACGTAGGCGCTCTCGTCCTGGTTCTGGCCGAACACCGCCCCCTTGGGCTCGAGCACCCCGATCACCTCGAAGGGCTGGTTGCGGATCCGCAGGGTCTGCCCCAGGGCCGGCCTGCCCGGAAACATCTTCTCCGCCAGGTCGGGACCGATCACGGTGACGCCGCGCACGCCGCTGAGGTCGGTGGCGGAGAAGAAACGCCCCCGGGCCACCTCGAACTGGCGGATCGGCAGAAACTCGGGCGTCACGCCGTTGATCGAGGCGGTGCTGCTCTGCCCCCCGGCCTGCACCACCTCGCTGAGGGTGATCTGCGGCGCCACCCGGCTCACGCTCGGCACCTGTTCGGCGATCGCCTCGGCGTCCTCCAGCACCAGCGTCCTGGGAAAATCGATGCCCTGGCGGCGAGTGTCGTTG
>CAZVPB010000243.1:0-2897 GCA_964628165.1 uncultured Cyanobium sp. | reverse complement strand
GATCGCACTCCGGTGGCAGACGCGCCATCACGACGGCGGGGAGGCCCGCGCGGCCGAACAGAGCCAGGGCGCCCCGGCGTTCGATCAGGTGCAGGGCGGCCTGGTCCTGGTTGTGGGGCTCGAAGCTGCTCAGGCCCAGCTGCCCGGCCACGGCCTGCCAGGTGGTGGGCAGGAACTGGTAGGCGCCGGCTGCGGCACTGGTGTAACGCCGCTGCACGGTGATCTCCGGATGGCGCTGCAGGCCTTCGAACAGGCCGCCGCCGTAGAGCACCCGGTAGCCGTCGGGGCTGCCGTCCTTCCAGGTTCCCTCGGCATAGCGGATGGTGTCGAGCAGGGCGCGGCGCTCCGGGGTGAGGCTGTAGGGCGCGGGATCCGCCGTCCGTATGGTCACCGGCAGGGGGGGCGCTGGCAGCGCCGGCAGCGCTCTGGGGCGCGAGATGGCGGTGGCGGGTCTGGGGATCGGCACCACGGCGCTCACGGCCATGGCCAGGAGCGAGGTGGCGATCAGGCGACGGGGCGTCAGGGGCGATCGTGTCGGGCTGGATGACCCTGCTGAGCGGAGGTGCACCCCAGCCAGGGGTACGCCGAGGGGGTTGACGTGGGCCGGAACGTGTGTATGGAAACCAAAAAGTCGACCTGCGTCGCGACTGAGACGGCTGCGGCCGAGGGGTGAATCGCCGGCGCCGCGGCCTTCGTGATGCCCGCCTTCCCCTCAGCGCCGGCGATCCGTTCCGCGGCGCCGTCCCAGGCTCCCCGGTTCCTCATTGATCAGAGCAGCTGATGGGTGCCAGGCCTTGAAATCAGGACGGCTGGGGCCCGCGGGGGCTTGACGGCAGGAATCCGAGGGCCTCGCGCACCCGTTGCAGCGTGGCTTCGGCCACGTCCATGGCCCGCTCCCGTCCCTCGCCGAGCACCGCCTCCAGGGTGGCGGGATCGGCCCGCAGCTCCCGGTAGCGCTCCTGGATGGGGCGCAGGGCCTCCACGGTGACCTCGGCGAGAAGGGGCTTGAAGCGCCCCCAGCCCATCTCGGCGCAGTCCTGCGCGGCCGCCTCTCGTCCCCGGCCGGAGAGCACCGCGTAGAGCCCGAGCAGGTTGTCGGCTTCGGGGCGTTCGGGATTGCCGAATTCCAGCCCCATGGTGGGATCGGTGCGGGCCCGCTTGATCTTGCGGCTGATCAGCTCCGGCGGATCGAGCAGGGCGATGCGCGAGCCCTCATTGGGATCGCTCTTGCTCATCTTGCTGGTGCCGTCGGTGAGGCTCATCACCCGGGCCCCCTCCGCCAGGATCATCGGCTCGGGCACCTTGAGGATCGGCACGGGTTCGCCGTCGGAGCCCCGGGGCGCGAAGCGGGCGTTGATGCGCTGCTGGGCGATGTCGCGGGCCAGTTCCAGGTGCTGCTTCTGGTCCTCCCCCACCGGCACCAGATCGGCGTCGTAGAGAAGGATGTCCGCGGCCATCAGCACCGGATAGTCGAGCAGACCCGCGGACACCTGGTCGCCCTGTTTGACGGCCTTCTCCTTGAACTGGATCATCCGCTCGAGCCAGTTGAGCGGCGTGACGCAGTTGAGCAGCCAGCACAGCTCGCTGTGGGGCGGCACCTGGCTCTGCACGAACACGGTGGAGCGCGCCGGATCGATGCCGCAGGCCAGGTAGAGGGCCGCCGTGGTGAGGGTGTCCTCCGCCAGCCGCGCCGGATCGTGGGGCACGGTGATGGCGTGCAGGTCCACGACACAGAAGAAGGTGTCGTGGTCGTCCTGCAGATCCACCCAGTTGCGGATCGCCCCGAGCCAGTTGCCCAGGTGCAGGGCACCGGTGGGCTGAACGCCGGAGAGCACCCGGGGCCTGGTCATGGCGATCAGCTCTCGCTGGCGGTGGTCTCGGCGGACGCTTCGCTCGCGCTGGTGGTGTCTGCAGCCTCGCCGCCGGGCACCGTCGCCTCGTCGTCGGCGGTCGGCGGCGAGGCTGCGGGTTCCGGGACCGCCTCCGGGGCCGGCGCCGGTCGGCTGGGCCGCGCGAAGGGGTCGACCCGGGGAGCCCGTTCCTGGCGACCGCCGCGGCCACCTTCACGGCCAGGCCTCTCCGATCGCCCGGAGCGCTCCGACCGCTCCGGACGCGCCCCCGCCTCGGCCTGCTGCTGGGCCACCAGGGCGTCCAGCTTGCCGTCCTCAAGGAGCTGGCCGAGGGTGCGCACCGAGAAGCCCAGCACGGCCACGGTGGAGCGCAGGCGGAAGGCCTCCTGGATGCTGCGGGCAGCGCGCATCTCGTTGTCGCTCAGGCGGATGCGAAAACCACCGGAGTCGCGGTTGCCCCCGGCGCGCCCGGCCTGGGGCGCAGGCGTCGTGGACTCGTCGGCCATGGCTGCAACCGTTGCTTCAGGCGCAAGTGTGCCGCATCGGCAGGCAGGGCCTGGATTGCGGCTGCACCACCCCAGGAGGTCCGCGACTTGACCCCTGAGCTAAAGATGCTCAGCTCCCGCCAACGCGTTGACGTCACCGCCGTCACCCGCAGCCACCGCCGCGCCTGATCCCCGGCCCGCGCCACACCAGCGCGGCCCGGCCCTGCCCGCGGCGCTCGCCAGGCAGCTGTGGCCGATGCTGGTGCCGGCGGCCGCCGCCGGACTGGTCCTCGACGGCCTCGAGCGGCTGGCTCCCGGCTCCCTGGTCTCGGCGGCTGCGGCAGCCGCGGGGCTTGGGCTGCTCTGGTGGCTGCGGCCGGGTCGACCGGGCCCCGCCGGCCCGGCGCCCACGCATCCGGACGGCTGGTTGCAGCGGCTGGAGGCGCTGCAGGATCAGTTCGCGCGCCTCGAGCAGGAGTCGCCCTCCCTGGAGCCGCAGCGGCCCACGGCGCGTGAACGCCGGGAGGCGGAACTCCGCGCCCTGCACGCCCAGCTGCAGCGG
>CAZVPB010000242.1:0-2913 GCA_964628165.1 uncultured Cyanobium sp. | reverse complement strand
CTGGCCTTGAGCTGGTGGATGGTGCGCCGTGCCGGGATCGGGCCGTGGGGCCGGCGGCGCGGACTGCTGGCCCTACGGGGCGTGATCGGCAGCGCCGGGCTGTTCTGCGTCTTCGCCGCGCTGACCCGCCTGCCCCTGGCGGCCGCGACGGTGCTCCAGTACCTCTATCCGACCCTCTCCGCCCTGCTCGGGCGGCTGCTGCTCGGCGAACGGATCGGGCGGCGGCTGGTGCCCGCCCTGCTGCTGGGCTGGAGCGGGGTGATCTTCACCGCCCGCCCGGACCTCCTGGGGGGCACGGGCGGCGCCGGCGCCGAGGCCCTGCCGGCCGTGGGGGTCGCCATCGCGATCGCCGGCGCGCTGCTCACCGCCCTGGCCTACGTGACCGTGCGGGAGCTGGGGCGCAGCGAGGATCCGCGCGTCATCGTCCTCTACTTCCCGCTGGTGAGCGTCCCGCTGACGCTGCCGTTCGTGCTGCTCGATCCGGTGCTGCCCACTGCCGGCGAGGCGGTCCTGCTGCTGGCGGTGGGGATCCTGACCCAGCTGGGCCAGGTGGGACTGACCCATGCCATCACCCGGCTGCCGGTGGCGCGGGCCACCACCATCAGCTATGCCCAGGTGGCGCTGGCCTGGCTGTGGGGCTGGGCGATCTTCGCGGAGCCGGTCACCGCCGGCGGCCTGCTCGGGGCGTTCCTGGTGCTGGCGGCGACCCTGCTGGGCATCGGGCCGCCCCGCCGCGGATGAGGAACCGCTCTGCTCAGGCCCGGGCCCTCTCCCCCGGCAGGGGCAGGGGGTCGAGAAGCCACTCCTGCTGGGCGCCCCCCTCTCCCTCGGTCCGGCCGACGGGACGGGCCAGGCGCCAGCTCTGGCCCCTTTCGCCCCGCTGCAGGAAGAGCTCGAAGGGACTGTCGACGCGGATCGGATCGCTGGCCAGGCGCCAGTCGAAGCGGCCCGTCAGATGCAGCCCGGGGGCACCGGCGATCTGCATCGCCTCCTGGTCCTCCACCCGAACCCGGCTCACCTGCGGCAGGCCCACCTCCTCGAGGCCCAGCACCGTGGCGATCGAACCCTGGGTGAGCCGGATCTGCAGGGCCAGGGCATCGAGCAGCACGCCGCGGGGCGGCTGGGCGGCCGCGGCGCAGCCCCCCAGCAGCAGGGCCAGCATCAGGCCAATGGCGGCGAGCCCCCTGCGCAGGGGGAAAGGGCTTGGCAGAGCGGGCAGCATGGGGGCCGAAACGCGTTCCCCCAATGATCGGCTGGCTGCAGGGGCACATCGCCGAACCATGGCAGCAGGCCAACCGGTGCGGCGTGCTCCTCATCTGCCACGGCGTCGGATATGAGGTGCAGCTCAGCTCCCGCCACTGGCAGGGGCTGCCGCCGCCGGGGGTCGAGGTGGTGATCCACGTGCACCACACCATCCGCGAGGAGGGATCGGTGCTCTACGGCTTCCGCAGCCGCGCCGAGCGTGATCTCTTCCGCGAACTGGTGGCGGTGAGCGGCGTGGGCCCCCAGATGGCGATCGGGCTGCTCGGCACCCTGGAGCTGCCCGAACTGGTCCAGGCGATCGTGGCGGCCGACCTGGGCCGCCTCAGCCGCGCGCCGGGGGTGGGTCGGCGGACCGCCGAGCGGCTGGCGGTGGAACTGCGCAAGCGCCTGCAGGAGCGGTTCCCGGCGCTGGCGGACGGTGTCTCAGCGGAGGAGGCGGAGGAGGACGATCCCGCCGGGGCCTCCCCCTCGCCGGGGCTGGTGGAGGAGGTGCGGCTCACCCTCGCCGCCCTCGGCTACGGGAGCCTGGAGATCCACCGGGCCCTGCGGCGGGTGGGCCGGCAGGACCTGGCCGGGGCCGGCGCCGAGGAGTGGATCCATGCCTGCCTGCGCTCTCTTGCGGAACGGGCCGCCTGAATCGGTACAGTATCGGTTTGCTCCGTCCGGGCCGACCTTCGCCCATGCCCCTCACCACCGCCAGAAAGCAGGAACTGATCAACGAGCACCAGACCCACGCCACCGACACGGGGTCGGTGGAGGTGCAGGTGGCGATGCTGAGCGACAGGATCAACCAGCTCAGCGGCCATCTCCAGAAGAACAATCACGACTACGCCTCCCGCCAGGGGCTGCTCAAGATGATCGGCCGCCGCAAGCGGCTGCTCAGCTACCTCCGCTCCAAGAGCGAGAGCCGCTACGCCGATCTGATCGCCAAGCTCGGCATCCGGGGCTGATTCCGGCCATGGCCCGTCCCTCCGCCGGTGCCGGATTCCGCCGCGCCGACGGCGGGACCGACAGGCCGCAGAAGCGTCCGGCCACCTCCAGCCGCCCCATCCCGGAACCCGTGGCGCGGCGGATGATCCGCCGCATCGC
Source organism: uncultured Cyanobium sp. (assembly GCA_964628165.1). GTDB lineage: Bacteria > Cyanobacteriota > Cyanobacteriia > PCC-6307 > Cyanobiaceae > Cyanobium. The sequence continues at coordinate 561 of CAZVPB010000242.1, read as the reverse complement.
CGTCACCACCGGAGTGCCGAGCCTGCTCGGCATGGCCGTGTTCGTGGCCAGCTACCTGGTGGTGAGCCGGGGCCTGGCGGACATCCCTCCGGTGGTCACCCTGCTGGTCTCCGGCGCCTGCTTCCTGGTGGGCCTTCTGGGTCTCAGCTACGGGGTGCTCTCCTGCAGCTGGGAGGAGCGCCCGGGCACCCTGGTGGGCTTCGAGCAGTTCGTGATCAACGTCGGCCGCCTGCGGGAATCCCTAGGCGCAGCGAAGCGGTGAACGGGACCAGGCCCTGAAGGCCGCCGACTCGAGCGTGCGCACCGCCGCTTCGGCGTCGGCCACGCAGAACTGGGGACCGAGGCGCACCAGACGGCACTGATCCTCGTGGCGAAGCAGCGCCACCACCGGCACCCTCAGGCCGGCCGCCTCCTGGGGCGGCCGGTGCCGCTGGAGGGCTCGGAAGTGCCTGTCCTTATCTTCGATCAGGCTCTGCAGCTGCGCCACTTGTTCGCGCTGTTCGGCGATGAGCTTCTCGCCGTCCTCAAGCGCCTTGCGCACCGCTGCTCCCGCGACTTCAC
>CAZVPB010000241.1:0-2929 GCA_964628165.1 uncultured Cyanobium sp. | reverse complement strand
CTCTCCGAGCAGATCTCCACCGCCGGCAAGGAGGCCTCAGGCACCGGCAACATGAAGTTCGCCATGAATGGTGCCCTCACCATCGGCACCCTCGACGGCGCCAATGTGGAGATCCGCGAACAGGTGGGTGCCGACAACTTCTTCCTGTTCGGCAAGACCGCCGAGGAGATCGCGGCCCTCGACCGGCTCGGTTATCACCCGATCTCGTGGATCGAACGGGATCCGATGGTGCGGGAGGTGCTGGCCCTGATCGGCTCGGGCCAGTTCAGCGAGGGTGATCGCGAGCTGTACCACCCCCTGCTGGCCAGTCTCACCAGCCACGATCCCTTCAAGGTGATGGCCGACATCGGCGACTACCGCCGCGCGCAGGAGGCGGTGGATCGGGCCTGGACCGACCGGCAGGGCTGGGCAAGGCGCTCCCTCGCCAACACCGCGGCCTGCGGCTTCTTCTCCAGCGACCGCTCGATCCGGGAGTACGCCGAACGCATCTGGCAGGTGGAGCCGGTGACGGTGCCCGGGCAGGGATGACCCTTCTCCCCCCGGGGGAGCCTCGCTGGGGCGGGCGCTGCGCTCCAGCCTCGCTGGCCCCAGGATGGAGACAGCGAGGGTCGGGCCGATGGACACGGATGTGGTGCTGCCTCTGGTGGCCGGCGCTGGGCTGATCCTGCTGATCGTGGCGGGCACCGTGGCGGTGTTCCTGCGCCCCAGCGACACCCCCCGGCAGGGTTGAGCGGGGCCTGCGTCGATGACCATCCACACCCCGTCCGGTGCTGATCGTCGGTTCGAGCCGCCCCTCTGGGCCGACCGCCATGAGGCTGGCCTGGAGCTGGCCCGGGCCTGCGGGCGTCTGCGCAACCCGGTGCTGCCCGTCACCCTGGTGGCCCTGCCCAGGGGCGGCGTGCCGGTGGCGGCGGCCATGGCCGCCGAGCTGGGTTGTGAGCTGGCCACCTGGTCGGTGCGCAAGGTGGCCGATCCCGCCTTCCCCGAGGTGGCGATCGGCGCGGTGGCGCCCGGAGGCGTGGCCGTGTGGCGCGATGGCGGTGCCGCCCGCCGGCATGAGCACGCCGCCCGCAGCCGTGGCTGGCTGGAGGAGCAGGAAGCGGAACTGGAACGGCGGCAGCGGCTGTTCGGCGATCCGCCGCCCGAGCAGCTGCGGGGCCGCCATCTGGTGGTGGTCGATGACGGCATCGCCACCGGCATGACCGTGGAGGCGGCGCTGCTGTCGTTGCGCCGCCTGGAGCCCTCCCGCCTGGAGCTGGCGGTGCCGGTGGCGGATCGCGGCGTGGCCGACTGGCTGGCGTCCCTGGTGGATCGCCTCACGGTGCTGGCCCCGGTGCACGATCTCACCGCCGTGGGCCTGTGGTACCGCCGCTTCGAGCAGCTCAGCGACGCCCAGGTGATCGACCAGCTCGCCAGGCTGCGCGGCTGAGGTCAGGCCTCCGTCCTGGTGGCCCCATCCCCGGCCGCAGGCACCACCTGGCTTCGCACCCCCAGGTGATGCAGGTTGTGGGCCAGCAGCAGCGCCAGCCCGGCGCCGGCCAGCATCCACTGCAACCGGAAGCGGCGCCGCAGCCACCCCCGCACCCTTGCGGCAGCGGTCGTCCAGATGTCCCTCTCGATCAGGCCATCGGTCTTGTCCTCCACCTGGAACAGGGCCGTCTGCCTGCCGGCCCACCGGGCCCCGAGCGTTCCCCACGACGTGCCGGTGCTGGGCTACCGGGTGCCCAGCTGCGATCGCATCCGCCTGTGGCGCGCCGTGGCTGCCGAATCCTTCGACGTGCATGCCTTCAGCGCCGGCGACTTCCAGCGGGCGGTGCAGGACAGGGTGACCAGCGAAACCCTCTCCAAGGTGCTCGATCCCAACGACGGCACAGACCAGCGCGGTGCACCGGTGCAGGCCTGCGCCGAGGGCCGGGCGGTGCGGCTCCCTGCTGCCACATGGACCTGCTGCGCCGCGGCTCGATCATCGATGAGTCCGCTCCCAGGCTGGTGCGCATGGCCCATCTGGCCACCGTGGAGATCCGCGAGCAGGTGGGCGCGGAGAACGTCTTCCTGTTCGGCCACAGCACCGAGCAGATCGCCGAGCTGCTCCGCAATTACCGCCCCAGGGAATGGGTGGAGCGGGTGTCGCTGCTGCACGAGGCCCTGGAGCTGATCGAGCACGGCCATTTCAGCGACGGCGACACCGAGCTGTTCCGGCCGCTGGTGCCGAACATCGTCGGCAGCGATCCTCGATTCCCAACACCGCCTGCAGCGGCTACTTCACCTCCGACCGGGCCATCCGCGAGTACGCCCAGCGGGTGTGGGGGGGTGCAGCCCCTGCCGGCGGCTCACGCCATGACTGATCCCTGGCAGCGCTAGGCGCCAGCGTCGATCCCGACCTACAGCGGAGGGTGGGGACGCCACGGGTTGCCTGATTCCGTTCGCCCCGTTCCCTGCGCCCTCGTCTTCGCCAGCAAGCCACGCGGTCATGACCTCCCCCCTCTCCGGCACCACCTTCCCGATCGATCTGGCCGCCTACCGGCCCCTGAGCCTCGATCCCGCCAGGCCCGAGCTCAGCGCGGCGGAACGCGCCGATCTGGAGGCCAACATCCATCTCTGTCGTGACGCGATCGTGTTCTTCACCGCCACCGGAGCCGCCAGGGGTGTGGGCGGCCACACCGGCGGCCCCTTCGACATCGTGCCGGAGGTGATGATCCTCGAGGCCTTCCTGCGCGGGGCCCCGGATCGCTTCGTGCCGATCCTCTTCGACGAGGCAGGCCATCGCGTCGCCATCCAGTACCTGCTGGCGGTGCTGCGGGGCCATCTGAGCCCGGAGGCTCTGCTCCACTACCGCGTGGCCCATTCCCGCCTGCCCGGCCACCCCGAGCTCGGTCTCACTCCGGGCATCCAGTTCAGCTCCGGCCGGCTCGGCCATCTCTGGCCTTTC
>CAZVPB010000240.1:0-2931 GCA_964628165.1 uncultured Cyanobium sp. | reverse complement strand
AGGAAGCTGAGCCGGAAGTCGTCGTCCTTGACGTAGAGGCTCCGGCGCCGGCCGGATGGCTGCTGGTCGATGAAGCAGAAGGGGCAGGCGTTGTTGCACTGGCGCAGGCCATCGAACAGCGCCTCGGTGAAGGAGAGCCCCAGCCCCTCGTCGGCCTCCTTCTCGAGTTCCACCACATGGCGGGTGCCATCGGGATCGGCGACCTCCAGCCGCAGCTCCTCCTCCCCGCAGAGGAAGCGCACGTCGATGAGGTCGCGGGGACGGATGCCGTTGATGCTGATCAGCCGGTCACCGGGCTGAACGCCCAGCTCCTCCCCGATCGAACCCGGCTCCACGCTGTCCACCACGGCCGGCTGGGGAACCCGGCCTACCCCGGTGTCTGCGCTCTGGAGCGGAGTCAGGGCGGTGGAGGTCTCGTTCCACACGATGCGGGAATCCGGCTGGGGAGAGGGAACGACCAGTCTGGAGGCTCCGGCGGGCCTCAGCCGGAAGGCAGCCCCCGCAGCCAGAGCAGGATCAGAACACCGAAGAGGAGCCGGTAGCCCACGAACACCCAGGTGCTGTGACGCTGGAGGAAGCGCAGCAACCACGCGATCGCCAGCCACGACACCACCGCCGCGGAGAGGATGCCCACCAGGGTGGGCACCGGACCGCCGGCGGCGGGGGCGGAGAGGGCCTCCTTCAGCTCCACCAGCCCGGCGAGGGTGATGGCCGGGATGCCGAGCAGGAAGGAGAACCGGGCGGCCGCCGGCCGCTTCCAGCCATCCAGCAGGGAGGCGGTGAGGGTGCTTCCGGAACGGGAGACGCCGGGGACGAGGGCGAGCATCTGGGCGCAGCCGACGAGGATGCCGTCGCGGGGGCGCACGTCTTCGAGGCGCCGGCGCCGCCGGCCCAGCACCTCGGCGAGCGCCAGCAGCAGCGCCATCACGATCGACACGATCGCGATCGAGGTCATGCTCCGCAGGGGGGAGGTTTCGTATCCGGGCAGCCAGATCTTGAGGGCCAGGCCCGCCAGCACGATCGGAACGGTGCCGAGGGCGATGGCCACGCCCAGACGGGCCATGGGGTCGGACCAGCGGCCATCGCGGCAGGCCCTGGCCACTCCCCGCAGCACCTGGGCCAGGTCCTGCCGGAAGTAGGCCACCACGGCAAGGATGCTGCCCAGCTGGATCACGGCGGTGACGGCGACGCCGGGGTCTCCCCAGCCCAGCAGCACCGGAACCACCTTGAGATGGGCCGTGCTGCTGATCGGCAGGAATTCGGTGAGCCCCTGCACCACCCCGAGCACGAAGGACCGCCAGCAGGCCTCGCCGAAGGAGAGCGCGTGGGCGCCGCCGTCCACTGCGGCGAGGGGGAACGGGGGCATGGGACGACGCGGCCAGGCCGGGACGTTATGGCCCCGCCGTGCGCGGCGCCAGGGCCTCGGCGCTTAAGGTTGCGCAACTTTCTTCACATTCGATTGGTCGCCGCGCCGCCTTCCCCCGCCGGTCCCGCCGCCCAGCCGACAGCGGCGCCGCTGCGCATGCCCGCGGCGGTGGGCCCGCTGGAGGGTGCCAGCCCCCTTCCCGCCGCCGCGGCTCTTCTGGTGCTGCTGCCGGTGTTCGTGCAGGCTCCGTGGGTGCATGCCGCACCGATGGCCGCGAGTGCTTTCGTGGTGCCCCTGCTGGGGCTGGCGGTGCTGCTCGAACGCCAGACCACGGGGCGCTGGCAGGAACTGGGAGCGATCCTGGTGGGCTTCAGCGGCAGCTGGCTCGGGGGAAGTCTGTTCTGGGGATGGTGCCGCATGCACCCGGTGTGGCATCTGCCGGTCGAGGGGTTCGCCCTGCCCCTGGCCCTGGCGGGACTGGGGGGACGCTGGCGGCTCGCCTGCGCCTTCTACCTGGCGTCGTGGCTCGGAACCGCCGCCACCGACGGAATGATCGCGGCGACAGGGCTGATGGATCTCTGGCCGCGGGTCGTGACCGCGCCGCTCCACCTGGCGCCTCTCCTGCTGCAGGAGGCCGCCGTCCATCTGCTGGCACCTCTGCCGCTGACGGCGCTGCTGCTGGCGGCTTCCCTGCTGGTTGGGCTGGCCCTGCGGCTCCGGCGAGAGGGTCCGGCGGCCCAGGTCGCCGCGGCCTGCCTGGGCACCACGGTGGCGGTGGACGGGATCTTCCTGGCGCTGGCGCTGGTGAGCCCCGAGCTGAGCGGACTGCTCTGAGGGCAGGTGGAGATCCTTCTGAAGATCTGCGAATGGCGGGGATCCGCCGCCGGAGGGCTGCGCCAGTCTCGGTAACGTTGACGGGAGCCGTCACGATCCGCGGACCGTGGCCCTCACTTCCATCGTCCCCTTAATTCAACGGAGTATCGAAACATGAAGCGGCTGCTCGCCTGGCTTACGAGCGGGTTGGTTCTGGCCGGGTTGCTCGTCGGGCTGTTGCTGCCCCCCGCGGCCCTCGCCGACGACCTGCGCAACGTGGCCGATGACAAGATCGCCGAATCGGGCGGCAAGGTCGACCTGAACAACGCCTCGGTGAGGCGTTTCCAGCAGTTCCCCGGCATGTACCCCACCCTCGCCGGCAAGATCGTGCTCGGGGGGCCCTATGAAGACGTGGAGGACGTGCTGAGCCTCGACCTCACCGACCGCCAGAAGGAGCTGTTCGAGAAGTACAAGGAGAACTTCACCGTGACTCCGCCCTCCATCGCGCTCAACGAGGGCTTCGACCGGATCAACGACGGCGTCTACCGCTGATCCCCACCTCACCCCCCGCCCGGGGGCGGATCGGCCGCCGGCTCGCCGGCGGCCTTTTTCATGGGAGGGAGCGCTCCCATAGGCTCCTCGACATCCTTCCCCCGCCATGGCACCGGCTCCAGGCACGGCCGCGCAGCCGCCTCCCCCCGAGGAATCCCCCCTGCCGGAATGCTGGGACGGGGGGGGGGTCGGCAGCGGCG
>CAZVPB010000239.1:0-2943 GCA_964628165.1 uncultured Cyanobium sp. | reverse complement strand
TGTAGGCCCGGGCGCGGCGGCGGCGGGGTGAGGGACCTCCCTCCCGCTCCAGCCGTTCGGCGATGTCCTCCAGCTGACGGATCAGTTCCCCCAGGGTCACCGGTCGCTGCAGCGGGGGCGGCGCGACCGGCCGGCGCCGCAGATGCCGCTCGGGCCGCGGGGGGAGGGCCGAGATTCCGGGGCCCCCGCCGATTTCCTCCTCCTCGGCGGCAGCGAAGGGATCCTCCTCGAACGGTTCAGGGGGGAAGGTGGCGGCCTCCAGCACCTCCGCCTTCAGGCCCACCAGCACCGAGGCCGCCAGGAAGGCCTCGCTGGAGTCGGCCAGATCCTGCTCGTAGCTGCCTCTGCCCACGGCGGCGAGGCGGGGAAGTTCGATGCGCTGCCGCAACTGATCGAGAAAGCCGTCCACGACGGCGATCACGTCCACGTCCCAGGGGTCGATCTCGCCCCGGATGGCGGCATCCTGGAGCAATCGGATGGCCAGCCTCGCGCCCGCCTGCGCCACCTTGTTCTTCCGTGCGGTCGTGCGCCGGCTTCAACGTACCGGTCCCGGCGGCTTCCTGCCAGCCGCCACCCGCCGTCGCAACGCTCAGTCGACCACCGCCACGTCACCATCCGGATCCCCCCCGCCGGCGCCGCCTTCCCGGCTGCCGCCGCTGCTGCCGCCGGCGGCGGGGAGGAGACCGAGCTGGGCGTCCACGGTGGCGCGGTAGCGCTCGAGATCATTCTCCAGTTCCTGGATCCGCACCGCCTGGGCCTCCCTTTCGCCCTGGTCCTGCATCGTCTCCACCTTGCGCACCACTCCGTTCCAGACGGCGAAGATCCAGGCGGCCGTCGCCCCCACCCCCGCCGCGAGCAGGAGCAGGGCGGCCAGCGGGAGGCCGAAGGAGATGCCCGGCAGAAAGTGCACGGTGGTGGGGGTGGTGTTCTCCAGGGTGAACATCACCATCGCCAGTCCGAAGCTGAAGATCAGCAGGAAGTTCAGCTGTCGCATCGCTGGCGGCCCGATCGGCCATGGAGAGTAGGTGCGGAACCGCGGGGCGGAGCCCCGGCCGGGAGCCGCCTGCAGAGTTTCGTTACCGATCCGGCAGGAAGGCGGTCACGCCGGCCGGGCGCTCACACCAGGCTGAGGACCGGCGCCCTCAGCAGGGCGGGGGTGCGCATGCCGAGGGGTGGTTTGCGCATCACCGCCTCCCCGGGGGGATGGGCGATGCGGCTCCGGGCGCCGCTCTCGACATCCACAAGACGCTCGATGGAGGCCCGGTAGCTGTCGGTCATCAGGCGGGGATAGAGGCCGATGCCGATGATCGGCACGAGCAGGCAGGAGATCACGTAGATCTCCCGGGGCTCCGCGTCCACCAGGTGGGTGTGGGAGGCGAGTTCGCGGTTCTCCTTGCCGAAGAAGATCTCCCGCAGCATGGAGAGGAGGTAGATCGGGGTGAGGATCACCCCGATCGCCGCCAGCACGGCGATCACGATCCGGAAGCCGAGGGTGTAAGCCTCGCTGGTGGCGAAGCCCACGAACACCATCAGCTCGGCGACGAAGCCGCTCATGCCAGGCAGGGCCAGGGAGGCGAGGGAACAGGCGGTCCAGAGGGCGAACATCTTGCGCATCTTCTGTCCCACGCCCCCCATCTCCTCGAGCTGGAGGGTATGGGTGCGGTCGTAGGTGGCGCCCACCAGGAAGAAGAGGCTGGCGCCGATCAGGCCGTGGCTGATCATCTGGAGCATCGCTCCACTGGTGCCGAGGGCGGTGAAGCTGCCGATGCCGATCAGCACGAACCCCATGTGGCTGATCGAGCTGTAGGCGATCTTCCGCTTCAGGTTCCGCTGGGCGAAGGAGGTGAGGGCGGCGTAGATGATGTTCACCACCCCGAGCACCACCAGCAGCGGTGCGAACTGGACGTGGGCCTCGGGCAGCAGCTGCACGTTGAAACGGAGCAGCGCGTAGCCGCCCATCTTGAGCAGGATGCCGGCCAGCAGCATGTGGACGGGGGCGGTGGCCTCCCCGTGGGCATCGGGCAGCCAGGTGTGGAGAGGCACGATCGGCAGCTTCACGCCGAAGGCGATCAGCAGCCCCGCGTAGCAGAGCACCTGGAATCCGGTGCCGAAGCTCCTGGCGGCCAGGGTGGTGTACTCGAAGCTGGGGGCGCCGCCGCCGGCGAAGCCCATCGCCAGGGCCACCACCAGGATGAACAGGGAGCTGCCGGCGGTGTAGAGGATGAACTTGGTGGCGGCGTACTGCCGCTTCTTCCCGCCCCAGATCGCCAGCAGCAGATAGACGGGGATCAGCTCCAGTTCCCAGGCCAGGAAGAACAGCAGCATGTCCTGCACCGCGAACACGGCGATCTGGCCGCCGTCCATGGCCAGCATCAGGAAATAGAAGAGCCGCGGCTTGAAGGTCACCGGCCAGGCGGCGAGGATCGCCAGGGCGGTGATGAAGCTGGTGAGGAGGATCAGGGGCATCGAGAGCCCGTCGGCTCCCACCGACCAGGCCAGACCGAGATCGGGAAGCCATTCGACCCGCTCCGCCAGCTGCAGGCCCGCCTCGGCGGGGTCGTACCCGTTGAGGTAGCCGGCCACCGTCAGCAGGAAGGTCACGAGCGCCACCCCGAGGGCGTACCACCGGATCCGGCGTCCGTCCCCGGCATCGGGGATGAAGGGGAGCGCCAGGGAGGAGGCGATCGGGAACAGGATGGAGGCGCTCAGCCAGGGAAAGGCCACAGGCCGGGAAAGGAGTCTGGGCGGAGTGTAGAAATACCCACCTGGCCGCCAGCCTTCCGGTGGGGGATGTCACACAGTCTGTGGCGCGGGCGGTCAGGCCCTCGCCTCAGCCGAGCACGCCGAAGAGCACCACCAGGGCGATCACCCCGCCGAACACGATCAGCGCATAGAACTGGGCCCGGCCGGTTTCGAAGTACTTGAGCCCCTCGCCGCTGCCGA
>CAZVPB010000238.1:1460-2944 GCA_964628165.1 uncultured Cyanobium sp. | reverse complement strand
ATCAGCTGCAGCATGTCCGCCAAGGGCTGTTGTTGGGACAACGCCGTGGTGGAGAGTTTTTTCTCCACCCTCAAGCTGGAACTGGATCTCGATGACAACCGAGAGACCTTGATCTCACCTCAGCAGCTGCAGCGTGATCTGGCCTTCTGGATCGAGGGTTACTACAACCGCGAGCGCCGCCATTCAACGATCGGTTACCTCAGCCCGATCGACTACGAGCAGCAGTTCATCGCTGCCCGTACACTCACCCCTGTGAACCCCTGATCGGTGTCCACGAAATCGGGGGAAGCCCACAGGCAGGTCCGGTGAAGAAGAGCTCGGGTGCGATCAGGGCTTCCAGGGCGGCCCCGTCTCCGCCAGCTGCGCGAAGGCGATGCCGTTGATCATGGCCGACTTCCCGACCCTTAGTGAAGGGCCACGAAGAGGTTGAACAGGTGGCTGACCTCGCGGAAGGCGATGAATCCGACGATATCTGCCCTGTTAGGGCCAAGAGTTAGCGAGAGCGGCCGGTGGCCATGTTGGTGGCATCCTCGGAGTGCGTAGCAGGGATCTTCATGATTTCTGGGTCTCTTGGAGTAGGCAGCGCAGCTTCCTGCCGCCGCTGACGGCGAAGCCCTCCCGTTCGTAGAAGCCAAGGGTGCGGGAGAAGGCCGGGAGTGGCGGGGTGGTCACCTCCAGGCGACTCCAGCCTTGCCTGCGCCCGTGCTCACGGGCAGCGGCCAGCAGAGCGCTGCCGAGCTCACGGCTCCGGTGGGGCGGCCGCACGTACAGCTCGGTGATGATCCCGAAGTCGCCCTCGGCATAGAGCGCGAACCCTTCGCATAGGGCCAGGAAGCCCTGCGGATCGCCATCGGGGTGCGGGCCCCGGCCCCGGGCCAGGAAGACGACGCAGCGGCCGGTCTCCAGAGCCTCCTCCAGCCGGGTCTGATTCAGTGCCGCATCGAAAGAGAACATGCGCTCGCCGATGGCGGCCTGGATCTCCTCCAGCAGCTCGCCGGTAAGGGTGGTGATCGCAGCGGCAGATGACACGTCTGCCCGTTCAATCGATGGCGTCATTCGCTCGGGGAGTCTGGGCAAGGTGGCGGTCGATCAGCGGTGCGATCTGCTCGGCTCGCTCGATTGCCAGATCATGGGTCCCTCCGGGCAGCACGATCAGATGGGCGGCGGGGAGGAGCGAGGCCAGATGCTCCCCCACCCGCACTGGGCTGATCGGATCGGCATCGCCCCAGAGGAGCAGGCTGGGGATGGCGACGGCAGACAGCTGCTCGGAGAGGTCGACGCTGGCGGTGGCGAACCAATCCGGCAGCCGGGGGTGGGCCATGCGGAAGGCCTCTCTCCAGTCCGCGGCCCCGTGCTCCGCCATCGGCACACCGCCGGAGGTCGCAGCCAGCACCAGATGGGTGATCCGCCCGGGTGCGGCGAGAGCGGCCTGCAGGGCAAGCACCCCACCCATCGACTGGGCGATCAGGGCGGTGGGGCGATCA
>CAZVPB010000238.1:0-1450 GCA_964628165.1 uncultured Cyanobium sp. | reverse complement strand
GCAGGCAAGCACGAGCCCGAGCAGATCGTCGAAGCCCCTCACCTGCGGATCCGGGGGGGTCTGTGCAAAACCGGGCCAGCCAAGATGCACCTGTTGGGCGCCGCGCTCAAGCCGCTCGGCCACCGGGCGCCAGTGGCTGGTGTCTCCAGAGGCGCCGGGAAGAAACAGCAGCTGGGTGGGAGGATCCAAAACTTGCTCAGCAAGCAGTCCGATCCGATGGCTCGTCGCTTTCACCTTGCCCTCAGCGTGGCGGATCTGACAGCTTCCATCGCCGACTACAGCGCCCGGCTGGGGATCGAGCCGGAGTGCGTCGTGCCGGGGGAGTATGCGCTCTGGCGAACCGAAGGGCTGAATCTCTCCATCCGCGTGGTGAGCGATGCCGAAGCAGGCCATCTGCGCCATCTCGGCTGGGAGGAGCCGGAGGCGACGGCGATGGAGACCTCGCTGGATGTGAACGGGATCCTCTGGGAGCGCTTCTCCCGGGCGGCGCAGCGGCAGGAGATCAAGAGTCTCTGGGGCGCTGCCGCCCGCTTCCGTTCATCGGAGACGGATCCTGCCGCCTGAGGGCCGGAGGCTGAGCGCCTCAGCTTCCGGCAGCCAGAAGCCTGTGGAGCGTGGGCAGCCACCAGCCCAGGGACACAGCACCTGGGCTGGCAGAAACGGGATGGCGGTTGTGACTCTTTCCGCAGCACGTTCATCGCTGAGGTTACGGTGAATTGTCAGCCTCCTCTAGGCTTCTGCCGCCAGTTGTGACGCCATGCTGAGACCCACAGCAATCCGTGTGGCGCGACCCACCAATGACCTTGTTGCTGTGATCCGTTTCTATGTATCGGACCTCGGTCTTGAGATTATCGACTCATTCACCGACCACCAGGGCTTCGATGGCGTCATGATCGGCGTTCCCGGCGCGGACTGGCATCTGGAGTTCACCTGTTGTCAAGGGCACGATGCTGGCCGCGCTCCAACGCAGGACAACCTTCTGGTGCTCTACCTTCCTGATTCGGTTCGCTGGCATGAAGCGGTCAACCGGCTGACGTCCGCCGGGCACGCTCCCGTCAGATCTTTCAACCCCTACTGGGATGAGAACGGCCGGACATTTGAGGATCCGGATGGGTATCGCGTCGTTTTGCAGAACTCCGCCTGGCCCCAGTGACACGGTCACGGAGTGAGGATGGCGCCAACTGTGATGTGACCATATCGGGGGGCGCAAAAACTTGCTCGGCGTAGCGGGATGTCTACCCATGTCTACCCACGCTCCGCTCTTTCCTCCATCTACCCAGTGCCTGGGTGCGGGAGCTCCGAGTCCGGGGCTCCCGCACCTGTGTATCAGACACCCTGTACGTCGACCACCACCCTGGCGCCGTTTGTGATGGTGTTGAACACCGGGGAGAACTGCGCCAGTTCGCGGATGCGCGGCAGATCCTCGGGCCGGGCCTTCACCCGGAAGCGG
>CAZVPB010000237.1:0-2953 GCA_964628165.1 uncultured Cyanobium sp. | reverse complement strand
GCCGAACTCGACGCCGAGCTGCCCGAGCTGCGCCGCACCCTGGCGGCCCTGGGGGTGGCGGGGGAGGAGGAACTGGCCCCGGAGCGGTTCCTCGCCCTTCTGCGGGAGAAGGCCCGCAGCCAGCTGGAGCAGGAAGGGCCCGCGCCGGCCATCGACCTGGCCGCCGCGATCCGCCGCGAGCTGCGGGAGCCCGTGTCCTGACGATGGGCGTCGCGGAGGGGCCGTCCGGCCTGGTCGAGGCGGCCCTCGAGCGCATCCGTCCCCTGGCGGCGGCCCGCACGGCGGGCGTGCGCCCGCGTCTGGGGCGGGTGCTGGAGGCCTTCGCCGCCGAGCGGGTGGGGGGGCACCACTTCGCCTCGGTGAGCGGCTACGGCCACGGCGATGCCGGCCGCGAGACGCTGGACCGCGTCTACGCCAGGGTTCTGGAGGCTGAGGCGGCGGCGGTGCGGCTCCAGTTCGTGAGCGGCACCCACGCCATCGCCGCCGCCCTCTTCGGCGTGCTGCGCCCTGGCGACCGCCTGCTCGCCCTCACCGGCCGCCCCTACGACACCCTCGAGGAGGTGATCGGTCTCCGCGGCGAGGGCCAGGGCTCCCTGCGGGAGTTCGGCATCGACTACGACGAGCTGCCGCTGACCGGCCAGGGCCGGGTGGACGAGGAACGGCTCGAGGAGGCGCTCGCCCCGCCCACCCGCATGGTGCTGATCCAGCGGAGCTGCGGCTACAGCTGGCGGCCCTCCCTCGGGGTGGCCGAGATCGGGCGGCTCTGCGAGCGGGTGAAGGCACGGCGACCCGGCTGCCTGTGCTTCGTGGACAACTGCTACGGCGAACTGGTGCAGGAGAGGGAGCCCACGGCGGTGGGGGCCGATCTGATGGCCGGCTCGCTGATCAAGAACCCCGGCGGCACCCTGGCCCCCACCGGCGGCTACGTGGCGGGGCGGCGGGAGCTGGTGGAGCAGGCCTGCTGCCGTCTCACCGCCCCCGGGATCGGCAGCGAGGGGGGCACGGGCTTCGATCTGCACCGCCTGCTCTTCCAGGGACTCTTCCTGGCCCCCCAGATGGTGGCCGAGGCCCTGATCGGCGCCGAGCTGGTGGCGGAGGTGTTCAATTCCCTCGGCTACGCGGTGAACCCGCTGCCCGGCGCCGAGCGCAGCGACGGCATCCAGGCGGTGCGCTTCGGTGAGCCCGAGAGGCTGCGGGCCGTCTGCCGCGCCTTCCAGGCCGCCTCCCCGGTGGGTGCCTACCTCGATCCTGTGCCCGCCCCGATGCCGGGCTATGCCAGTGAGCTCGTCATGGCCGGGGGCACCTTCATCGACGGGAGCACCAGCGAGTTCTCCGCCGATGCGCCCCTGCGGGAGCCCTTCGTGCTCTTTGCCCAGGGCGGCACCCACCACGCCCACGTCGCTCTCGCCCTGGAGCGGGCCGTGGCGGCCCTGGCGGCGGCGGGACGGCTGGCGCCGCCGGCCGATGCCTGAGGAGGGCGGCGGGCTCCCCTTCGGCCAGACTGGCCGGACCCGCTCGCTTCCACCCCGGCCATGGCGCTCTCCTTCCCCGACGACTGCCGCTACGCCGAGAGCCATGAATTCGTCCGCGTCGAGGGGGAGCGGGTGCGGATCGGCCTGAGCGCCTACGCCATCGATCAGCTGGGGGACATCGTCTTCGTGGAGCTGCCCGAGCCGGGCGCCACCCTCGCGGCGGGGGAGACCTTCGGCACCGTGGAGTCGGTGAAGGCGGTGGAGGAGCTGGTGGCGCCGCTGGGCGGGGTGGTGGAGGCCCGCAACGAGGCCCTGCTCGACAGCCCCGACGAACTGCAGAACGATCCCTACGGCGAGGGCTGGCTGCTGGTGGTGCGGCCCGACGACCCTGCGGCGGCCGCGCAGCTGATGGACGCCGACACCTACCGGGGCCGTCTGCAGTCTCCCTAGGATCCGGCCGTCCTCCGCCGGCTGTCCGTGAGCGCTCCGTTCCTGGTCCGACACCTCGGTCCGGGGGCCGACGACCAGAGGGAGATGCTGGCGGAACTGGGACTCCCCTCCCTCGACAGCCTGGCGTCCTCGGTGGTGCCGGCCGACATCCACATCTCTGCGGAGGAGGCCCGGCGGGGGCTGCCGGCTCCCTGCGACGAGGCCGAGGCCCTCGCCGAGCTGCGGCACCTCGCCGGCCTCAACCGGCCGCTGCGCAGCCTCATCGGCCTCGGCTACCACGGCACGGCCGTGCCGGCGGCGATCCAGCGGCACGTGCTGGAGAACCCCTCCTGGTACACCGCCTACACGCCCTACCAGGCGGAGATCTCCCAGGGACGCCTGGAGGCGCTCCTCAACTTCCAGACCCTGGTGAGCGAGCTCACCGGGCTGCCGATCGCCAACGCCTCCCTGCTCGACGAGGCCACCGCCGCCGCCGAGGCGATGGCCCTGGCCCGGGGGGCGTGCCGCCGCCGGGGCGCCCGCCGCTTCCTCGTGGACCGCGCCGTGCTGCCCCAGACGCTGGCGGTGCTGCGGACCCGGGCCGAACCCCTCGGCATCGAACTGGTGCCGTTCGAGGCGGCGGCCCTCTCGGCCTCCCTCGACGGCGCCGCGGCGGAAGAGGGTCTGCCCGACGACGCCTTCGGTCTGCTGCTGCAGCTGCCCGGCGTGGACGGCCGTCTCTGGGACCCCTCCCCGCTCCTGGCCGCGGCGCGGGCGGCGGGCATCGTCTCCACCGTGGCCATCGATCCCATGGCCCAGGTGCTGCTGGCTCCGGTGGGGGAGCTGGGGGCCGAGATCGCGGTGGGCAGCATGCAGCGCTTCGGGGTGCCGATGGGCTGCGGCGGCCCCCATGCCGCCTTCTTCGCCACCACCGAGGCCCACAAGCGCCAGATCCCCGGGCGCCTGGTGGGCCGCTCCCGGGATGCCGAGGGCCGTCCCGCCCTCCGCCTGGCCCTGCAGACCCGCGAGCAGCACATCCGCCGCGACAAGGC
>CAZVPB010000236.1:0-2997 GCA_964628165.1 uncultured Cyanobium sp. | reverse complement strand
CTCGGCCACCTCGTCGCCCCCCATCCAGCTGGCCAGCAGGGGCTTGCCGCTGCGCCCGGCGAGCTCCCGCAGGCGCTGGGCGGTGGTGGTGGGATCGGTCATCGCCTGGGGCGTGAGAATCACCAGCAGGCCGTCGTTGCCGGGATCGGCCAGGGCGATCTCCACGGCGCGGGCGAAGCGCAGCGGATCGGCGTCGCCGAGGATGTCGATCGGGTTGGCGCGGCTCCACCGGGGCGGCAGCACGGCATCGAGGGCGGCCAGGCTCTCCGGTGCGAGTGTCGCCAGCCGGCCGCCGCCGTGCACCAGGGCGTCGGTGGCCAGCACCCCGGGGCCGCCGGCATTGGTGACGATCGCCAGCCGCGGCCCGGCCGGCCGGCGGGACTGCCTGGCCAGCACCCCGGCCAGGTCGAACAGATCGGAGAGGCGATCCACCCGCAGCACCCCGCAGCGGCGCAGGGCCGCCTCCAGCACGGCATCACTGCCGGCCAGGGCGCCGGTGTGGGACGCCGCCGCCCGCGCCGCCTCGGCGCAACGGCCGCCCTTGATCAGCACGATGGGCTTGGTGAGGGCCACCTCCCGGGCCGCCGAGAGGAAGCCCCGGGCATCGCCGATCGTCTCCATGTAGATGACGATGCTGCGGGTGGCGGGGTCATCGCCCAGATAGGTGATCAGATCACCCCAGCCCACATCCAGCATCGAGCCGAGCGACACGAAGGCGCTGAAGCCCACGCCCTGCTGGTGGCTCCAGTCCAGCACCGCCGTGCACACGGCCCCCGACTGGCTCAGGAAGCCCACATGACCCGGCGCCGCCATGGCGGCGGCGAAGGTGGCATTGAGTCCCTGGCGGGGATTCATCAACCCCAGGCAGTTGGGTCCCAGCAGGCGCATGCCGGAGCCGCGCAGGATCGCCCGCAGCTCGCTCTCCAGCGCCAGTCCCTCGGGCCCCACCTCCCGGAAGCCCGCGGAGACCACGATGGCGGCCTTCACCCCCGCCGCCGCGCACTCGGCCAGCCGCCGGGGAACGCTGGCGGCGGGCGTGGCCACCACGGCCAGATCCACCGGCTCGGGCACCTCCGCCACGCTGGCGCAGCAGCGCACGCCGAGCACGCTGTGGCGCCCGGGGTTCACCGGGTACACCGTGCCGCCGAAGGGCGAGCGGATCAGGTTCCAGAGCAGGGTGCGGCCCACGCTGCCGGGGCGCTCACTGGCCCCGATCACCGCCACACACCCGGGGCGGAAGAGGGCACCGAGCGGCTGCCGCTGGGTGCGCAGGATGTCGTGGGTGGGATCGGTACCGCGGCCCTGGCCGCTGGGGGCGCCGTCATCGGTCATCGCAGGGTGTGGCGGCGCGCTGGTGGGCAGCCGCCGCGGCTAGCAGTCCGCCTGGGATGATGGCGCCCGACCGGATTCCGCCGCCATGTACACCGACTGGACCGCCGTGATCCTGCTGCTGCTCACCGCCGTGCCGTTGCTGGCGGTGGTGGCCACGGCCGTGTTCTTCATCTGGCAGCAGAAGAAGAGGCAGACACGCTGAAGGGGAGGCCGGCCTGCCGCAGGGCCGCCGTGGTGGTGGCCGGCTGCAGGCGGATCAGCCGCCCCTGGCCCAGGCAGTGCAGGCAGGTGCGCAGGCGCTGGCCGTCGAGGCGCAGCACACCACTTCCTCCGCAACGGGGACAGCACTGATCCCCCTGCTCCCGGGCGTGGAGTTCAGGGGTGTGGGTGGGGAACATCACTGGAGGCTCCCCCTGGAGGGAACCCAATCGGTTGGAATCACTGTGGACCGGATTGACCGCGGCGATCCCAAAGCCTTTGTTAAGCCTGCCGGGGACGGGCCGCGGCGGCCTCCAGGCAGGCCATCAGCCGCCGGGGCGTCAGCTCCTCGAGCAGCTCCACCGCACTGAGCCGCGACCCCGGCGGCACCAGACCGGCACTGGCGGCCAGCTCCCCGATCACGCCGGCGCCATCGAGGCCGCGCTGCCGCATCCCGGCCAGTCCCTCGGCCGCGTCACGCTTGCTCAGGCGCCGGCCGGCCGCATCGCGCCAGAGAGGCAGATGGCCGTAGCGGGGCGGCGTGCCACCGAGAACGCTGATCACGGCCACCTGGGCCCCGGTGGACCACCACAGGTCCTCCCCCCGCAGCACGTCGGTGATGCCCAGGCTGAGCTCATCCACCGCCGTGGCCAGGTGATAGGCGAGAAAACCGTCGGCCCGGCGGAGCACCACATCCCCCACCTGCCCGGGCCCATCGAGAAGCCCCGGGGCGGCCAGGCGCTCCCGCCAACGCAGTGGCCCCGGGGGCAGCCGCAGGCGCCAGCTGGGCAGGCGGCCCGCCTCGGCCCCCCAGCGCACCGGTCGCCGCCGGCAGAAGCCGGGATACACAGGCATGCCGCCGTGGGGAGCGGATACGTCGGCCAGCACCCGGCGGCTGCAGCGGCAGGGATAGAGAAGGCCGCCGCGGCGCAGGGCGGAGAGCACCGAGCCGTAGAGCCCTCGCCGTGCGCTCTGCCGCACCGCCGGGCCATCCCAGTCGAGCCCCAGCCAGCGCAGATCGGCGAGGATCGCCTCCTCGGCACCGCCGCGGTTCCGGGGCGTGTCCAGGTCATCGATCCGCAGCAGCAGCTCACCGCCGGCGAGACGGGCGTCGAGCCAGGCCAGCAGCGCGGTGCGCAGGTTGCCCCGGTGCAGGGGGCCTGTGGGGGAGGGAGCGAAACGGCCCCGGTAGCCGAGCGGCCGTCGAGCGGCGGCGTCGAGCAGAACGGTCCGGAGGTGGGCCGGGAGCGGAATGCCTGAAGCGGAGGAGGGGTCTGTCGTCAGCCTGTGGGCGCCGTCAGGCGCCCTGAACCTTGTCCTTGAACATCTTGCCGGCGGTGAAGGCGGGCACGCGCTTGGCCTCGATCTTGATCTTCTCGCCGGTCTTGGGGTTGAGTCCCTGCCGGGCGGAACGGTCGCGGGGCTCGAAGGACCCGAAACCGAGGATCGACACCTTCTTGCCGTCGA
>CAZVPB010000235.1:0-3007 GCA_964628165.1 uncultured Cyanobium sp. | reverse complement strand
AGGCCGATCACGAAGCCGAGCATGGCGAGGCGGCCGTTCCAGGTTTCGGCGAAGGCGACGAAGCCGAAGCGGGGGGTGGTTTCGGTGGTCATGGAGGGTTCGTTGGTTACGAAACTTGTCGTGATTGTAAAGGAATGTGGAGGTTCCGGGGCGTATCGGCCGACACCCCTGGGCGAACTCGCCGCCGCTGCCCCCCGAACCCCGTCCAGGCATCCAGCATGGGACCCCTGCCCCACGGCCGATCGAACGCAGGTCCTGAGTCGTTCCATGTCCGCTTCTCCTCCCGCCGCAGGACGGTTCCGCCCCACCCCCTTCGTGGCCGTGCTGCTTGCCCTGCTCCTCGCCCTGCTCGCCGGGCCCGCGCAGTCCGTCGCCGACTCCTTCCCCCAGCGTTTCGTCTGCGACGGTGAGCCGCTGCTGGCCCGCGTGGACAACGGACCGGTGGATGCCGCCGACATCCCCAACACGACCGGCGGAACGCTTCCGGGTGCCTTCGTGGTGCTGGAGTGGCGTGATCTGCACCTGCAGCTGCCCCGCACCAACAACGCCGGCGCCCCCAGCTTCACCGACGGCCGCTGGTGGTGGAGCCTGGAGGATCCCGCCCATCCGCGGCTGCTCCTGCGTCGCGGCAGGGTTCAGGAGTTCGCCTGCAGCCCCGCTCCATGAGCGACCTGATCACGCCTCCCCTCGACCGCGACAAGCTGCGCGCCCTCTTCACCAAGCCCTACGGAGCCGCCGCACCGACGCCGGAGCAGTGGCGAGCCCTCTACGCGGAGGACGTGCACTTCGTCGATCCCACCCAGGAACAACACGGCATCGAGGCCTACCTGGCGGCCCAGGAGGGCCTGGTGAAGCGCTGCGACGACGTGTTCCTGGCGCCCGGGCCGATCGTCGTCGAGGGGGACACCACCTTCGCCCCGGTGCCGCTGCTGGGCCCCTTCACCCGCTGGCTCTACCGCCGCTTCGTGGCCTGAGAAGCCGTGCCCGGAAGGCGGCCCATCCCTACGGTGATTCGCCATAAGGGTTGCCAAAACGAAGCCCGGAGCCGGGGCTCCAGGCTGTCGTCCCTGCCGTTGTGAATTCCCTCGGGAATGGAAACGGCACGATCGGTGGGATCGTTGCGTTCGGGATCTTCAGTTGGAAGGGGGCGGAGCTGCTGGCGCTGGCACCTGGGGCCAGGGTTCCAGTGGGGCTTCCCGTGGGGTCCGGGGCACCTGGGGCGATGCAATGGACGGCGACGACGTCACACGCCAGGGAAACCAGAGTTTGCTCGAGAGTGTTGGAGCAGGGGCCGGGTCGTCAGTGCGCTCCTGAGACCTGCTCGGGTGGGGTGTCATCCATCGCTGGAGCCTCCCGGGTTCGTTGGTTGACATCACCATCGGCCGCGGAGGCCTGAATGGCAAGACGAGGCGATCCAGCTGAGATCCCTCGTTACCTACGGAGAGATTGCTTCATCAAGAATCCCTGCCCGGATCCCTGCCGTTGACACGAAAAAAGCCGTGCGGGAACGGATCCCGCACGGCCCGAGGGGGTGAAGCCGCGATCAGCGATGCGCGTGGTACGGCTGACCCCGGTAGGTGAGATCCGTGTCCACGTGGTCCTGGCGGGGGGCCTCCCGGTAGGGGACACCGCGGTAGGCCTTGAGGTGGATCTTCTGGGCCTCGCTCAGCCGCTGCTTGCGGCCATGCTGGTTCTTGATGAGGGAAAGCACGTTCATGGATGGCTCCATCAGCGCTCCGGCCCCCGTTGCCTGACCGGAGTCCAACTGCAGCCCGCGGGAGGTTTTCCCTGGACCCAACGTCCGGCCAGTGTAGGGCCAAACGGTAGCGGTTGCTACGAATTTATCCATGATGCACCGGTGGCTCACTCTGTTCGTGGTGGCGGCCTCCTGGCCGGCGAAGGCCCAGGTCGCTCCGCTGTTCCTGCCCTTGGCACCGGATCCGGGCCAGGCGCCACCGGTGAGGGTTCCGGCGCTGCCGCGCACGGACTCCCCGCCAGCCGGGGTTCGACGCTCGCCCCGCTCCCAGCCCGGCGGCACCCCGCCGGGGGATCCGGCGCCCTGCACCAACTTCATCGAATCGAACGGCAGAAGAATCTGCCTCTGAGACCCCACCTCTGCGCGGAGAAGCCGCGGCAGGGGCACCCCGATCTCGATGGAGATGACGATCGTGAGACCTGCCCATCTCGACAGGGCTGAGTAGGGTCGGAATTCAGCTCTTCACGGACTTGCTTGTTGCCAGCCATGGCCATAACTTGGGGTCGTTCGACTCACAATTCCGCGACATGCTGACCGGAACCGACCTTCTCGCCAAGGTCAAGGAGATGGGCGATGCCAGCAAGAGTGACCTGGTGCGTGCCTGCGGCTACGTGAGCACCAAGAAGGACGGCACCGAGCGGCTCAACTTCACCGCCTTCTACGAGGCCCTGCTGGAGGCCAAGGGACTGCATCTCGGCAACGGCCATGACAAGAGTGCAGGCCGGGCCGGCCGCAAGCTGAGCTACACCACCAAGGTGCAGTTCAACGGCAACCTTCTCGTCGGCAAGGCCTACACCGCCCAGCTGGGACTGGAGCCCGGCGATGAGTTCGAGATCAAGCTCGGCCGCAAACTGATCCGGTTGGTGCCGGCCGGAGGCAGCGACGAGGACGAGTGATCCTGCGCAACCGCCTCAAGCCCCGTCGGGTTGCCGACCTCCCCGGGGCGCACTCGAGGCGAAGCGCCGACAGCGGACACCATGGCATCGGCCGGCTGGCCAGAGTGTGAGGGTTGGTGGTGGAGAGGTTCCGGGGATGCCTGACCTCGCAGCCCAGGGCCGTCTACGCCAGACCCTGGCCCTGCTGGTGGGGATCGCGTTGCTGGGGGCCCTTGCGGCCTTCACCCCCATGGCCAGCTGGGCAGCCCTGGCGCTCTATCTGCTGGGCAGCCTGGCGCTTCTGGCCTGGCGGGCCCTCGGGATGAAGGAGGCAGAGGCCCTGTTCCTGCGGGGGCCGGGGCTGCGGGCCTCGCTG
>CAZVPB010000234.1:0-3028 GCA_964628165.1 uncultured Cyanobium sp. | reverse complement strand
GGAAGTGCTGGGCCAGGCAGCCGGCGATGATCAGCTCCTTGCCCTGCTCCGCCAGTTCCACCAGCGTGCGCACGGATTCCTGGCGTGCCTCCTCGATGAAGGAGCAGGTGTTCACCACCACCACCGAGGCATCCCGCTCGTCGGCGCTCACCCCGTAGCCGGCCCGGGCCAGCAGACCGAGCATGTGCTCGGTGTCGACCCGGTTCTTCTCACAGCCGAGGTGGGCGAAGGCCACGGTGGCAGGTCGAGCGGCCGCCGCCGGCGCCGAGGAGGGATGGGGGCTCATGGGCATCACCCTAACGAGACCCCCGCTGCCACAATCCCTCCAGCCGCATCCGCCCCGTGACCTCCAGCCGTCTGAGCGAGCGACTGGGAAGCCGTCGCCGCAGCGATGGTCCCCGACGCTGGGTGCGGGTGGCCATGGCCGTCCTGGCCACGGTCGGCGCCATCGACACCGGCTCGATCACCCTCAAGCGCTGGGGCTTCTTCGGGGCCCTCTCCTGCCCGGGGGGGAAGGAGAGCTGCGACCTGGTGCTCAACAGTCCCTGGGGGACGGTTCTCGGCCAGCCCCTCTCCCTCTTCGGCTTCCTCGCCTACCTCACCGTCCTGGTGCTGGCCCTGCTGCCTCTTCTGCTCCGCTCCGAGAGCAGGGCCGTGCTGACACAGCGCACCCGCTGGGCGCTGTTCCTCCTCACCACCGCCATGGCGGTCTTCAGCGCCCTGCTGATGGTGGTGATGGTGTTCGCCATCCCCGCCCACTACAGCGCCCCCACCGGCTCGATCTGGTGCTTCTTCTGCATTCTCTCGGCCCTGCTCAGCCTCGGCCTGCTCGTGCTCAGCCTCCTGGAGGGCGGCTGGGAGGACCGGGGCCAGGTGCTCTTCCGCGGCGTGATCCTGGCCCTCCTCGTGACCGTGGTCGGCATCGGCTGGGCCACCTCCCTCGATCGACCCACCACGGCGAGCGAGAAGGGAGTGCCCCCGCCGGTGACCCGCGTGAGCTCGCCCGCCGCAGTGGCCCTGGCCGAGCACCTGAGCAGCAGCGGCGCGGTGATGTACAGCGCCTACTGGTGCCCCCACTGCCACGACCAGAAGGAACTCTTCGGCAAGGAGGCCACCGCCAAGCTCGAGATCGTCGAGTGCGCCGCCGATGGCCGGAACAACCAGAGAGCGCTCTGCGAGTCGAAGAACCTGCAGGGCTTCCCCACCTGGGAGATCGACGGCAAGCTGGATTCCGGCGTGAAACCGCTCGAACAGCTGGCGCGGCTCAGCGGCTACGAGGGTCCGCGCGACTTCTGAGCGGCCCGGTTCACCTCCTGAGAGAGGCGGCGCCCCCCACCGCCGCGGTGCGGATGGGATGGTTCCGCTCCTGCACGCTGTGGCACCGCCAGAAGGGCTGCGGCGCAGGGGCATCGAGGCGGAAATGGCCGCCGCGGCTCTCCCGCCGGAACCGGGCCGCCTCGATCAGCAGTTCCGCCAGCACCAGCCGGTTCCACAGGTCCATCCGCCCCAGCAGCAGGTGCCGGTCCCCCCGCCTCAGCCGCCAGTGCTCGCCGGGTGACTGCCCCAGCACCAGCTGCAGCGGAGCCTGGGTCTCCAGCTCGGCACGGTCGCGCCGGACCCTGCCGAGCGCCTCCGCCAGCCTCGGTCCGCTGCGCTCCACACCGGCCACGCTCCAGCAGAGGCTGCGGAGCGCTCCGACGGCTCGCCGGGCGTCCCCGGGTGTCTCCACCAGGGGGGGCACATCGCGGACGGGGGTCTCCGTGGCGGAGGGAGTCGCCGGGCCGATGGCGATGTGCCTCAGCCGACGCGCGAAGACGAGGCACTCCATGAGGGAGTTGCTGGCGAGGCGGTTGGCGCCGTGCACCCCCGTGCAGGCCACCTCTCCCACGGCATAGAGGCCGCTCAGGCTGGTGCCCGCCTGCAGGTCGGTGGCCACTCCCCCCATCCAGTAGTGGGCGGCGGGAGCCACCGGAATGGGACGTTCGCTGGGGCGCAGTCCGAGGGAACGGCAGCGCTCGAGGATGGTGGGGAACTGCCGCTCCAGGCGTTGCCGGCCCACCGGGCGGAGGTCGAGCCAGAGGTGATCCACCCCCAGCTCCTGCATCCTGGCGGCGAGGGCACGGCTCACCTGGTCCCGGGGCGCCAGGTCGCCGCCGGGCAGGAGGGCGACCGGACTGCCGCCATGTCCGTCCAGCAGCCGTGCCCCCTCCCCCCGCACCGCCTCGCTGATGAGGAAGTGGGGAGCCCCTTCCAGCATCAGGGCGGTGGGGTGGAACTGGACGAATTCCAGATCCCGGACCTCCGCCCCCGCCTGCCAGGCCATCACCACGCCGTCCCCGCTGGACTGCGTGGGATTGGTGGTGTGGGCGAAGAGATGTCCCCCCCCACCGGTGGCCAGCACCACCGCCCCGGCCCTCAGCCAGCGGAGACGGTCGTTCTCGAGCACCTGGAGGCCTCGGCAGCGGCCACCCTCCACCCACAGGCGCAGGGCCGGCACCCCCTGGCGCTGCACCAGCCCGGACCGGCCCAGCACCTGTCGTTCCAGGGCATCCACCAGGGCGCCGCCGGTTCTGTCCTGGGCATGGAGAACTCTCCGATGGGTGTGGGCCGCCTCCAGGGTGGTGCTCAGCGCGCCGTTCTCCCGGTCGAAGGCCATGCCCAGTTCCAGGAGTCGCTCGACGCAGGCGGGAGCCTCCCGCACCAGCACCTCCACCGCCTCCGGCTCGCAGAGGCCGGCGCCGGCCCGCAGCGTGTCCGCCATGTGACTGGCGAAGCTGTCATCGGCCCGGGTCACCGCGGCGATGCCCCCCTGGGCCCAGCGGCTGGCCGAGCGCGGTTTCCGCTGCTTGCTGAGCAGCAGCACCCTGAGGCCGTCGGGCAGCTCCAGGCAGGTCATCAGGCCGGCGGCGCCGCTGCCGATCACCACCACGTCCCAGCATTCCGGCAGGGGGGATTCCTCGGGGGGCGGCTGCGCGGCCGTGCCTGGAGCCGGTGCCATGGCGGGGGAAGGGTGTCGAGGAGCCTATGG
>CAZVPB010000233.1:0-3034 GCA_964628165.1 uncultured Cyanobium sp. | reverse complement strand
GCGGGCATTCGGCGGCATCGAGCACGCCCAGCCGGCCGGAGGTGCCGGCACCCAGGTAGAAGAGGCGTCCTCCGGCTCGCAGCCGCTCGGCGATGGCGTCCACCGCCGCGGTGAGCGCCGCGGCGGCGGCGGCCACCGCCCGCTGCGGCTCCAGGTCGTTGCGGCAGAAGAGGTGGACCAGCTGGTCGGTGGGCAGCTGATCGAGGCCCCTGCTGAGGGGGTTGGCCTGCTCGGTGAGCAGATGGCCGCGGTCCTGGGCCGGGGCGTCGGCGGAGCCGGAAGCGGTCATCAGAGCAGACCCTCGAGCTGGCGGCGGAAGGCTTCCAGCTCGGGATCTCCGGAGCTGATGGGCTCGGCGGGCTCCTCCGGCCCGGCCTGGCTGGGGTCGTCCACGCCGGCATGGACCTCCTGATCCTCCTCCTGCCAGTGGCTCACGTCCATGTTGCGCTCGGGCGGGGCGATCAGCAGGCGCTCCTCGGGGCTCTGGGGCACGAAGCCGGCCGGCACGAAGCAGGCCTCGTAGCCGGACTGGCTGCAGAACTGCTCCATCTCGGTGCGGTCCAGGGCCTCCACGCTGGGCACGGGGAAGTCCTGGGCCTCGAGCAGTCCGGCGTAGCGCTCGGCGTCATCGCGGTTCTCGAACAGCAGCACCACGGTGCGGCCGTTGATCTCGAGGGAATGGATGCCCTCCTGCTCGGAGCCGGCATCGAAGAGGAGCACATGCACCGACATGGACGGACAGGGCAGCACGGGCGTCGCCTCAGTGTGTCACCGCGGGGCCGGGGTTCACAGCCGGCCGGGGTCGTCCTCGGCGGCCTCGTCGGCCAGCTCCTGCAGACGGCGGTAGAGGGCGATCTCGGCGTCGCCAGGGTGCTCGGGCACCACGATGCGAACCTCCACCAGCTGATCCCCGCGCTGTTCGCCCCACTCCAGCCCGCGGCCGCGCAGGCGCAGCAGACGGCCGCGGGGGGAGCCCGGGGGCACGGTGAGCTTCACCGCGCCGTTGAGGGTGGGAACCACCACCTGGCAACCCAGGACCGCTTCGGCGGGACTGACGGGCAGCAGGTAGTGCACGCGCAGGCCATCCACCCGCAGCCCCTCGGCGGTGCGCACGCGCAGCTGCAGGAAATGGTCACCGCCGCCGGCACACACCCCGGCCAGGCGCAGCCGCCAGCCGTCTCCGGCCAGGGGTGGGGTCCACACCTCCACCACGGTGCCGTCGCTGAGTTCCAGCTCAACCCGCTCGCCATGGAGAGCCTGCTCGGGGGTGAGCTCCACGGTGGTTTCCGTGTCGGAGGCCGCCACCACAGGAGGGGGGGGCGGCGGGGAGGCGGTGACCGGAGCGGCGGCGGGTTCTACGGGGAGGTCGTCGTCGCCGAAGGGCTCGTCGGTGTGGTCGGCGGGGTCGACAGAGGCACGGCGGGCCGTGCCGAAGAGGGCCTCCAGGTAGGTCTCGAAATCCGGAAAGCCGCTGGCGAAGGGATCGCGT
Organism: uncultured Cyanobium sp.; assembly: GCA_964628165.1. Lineage (GTDB taxonomy): Bacteria > Cyanobacteriota > Cyanobacteriia > PCC-6307 > Cyanobiaceae > Cyanobium. The sequence continues at coordinate 1,545 of CAZVPB010000233.1, read as the reverse complement.
CCATCACCGCCCGCGGACGGCTCCGTCCCGGACTCGCCCCGCTGCCAGGCCCGGCGCCGGCGGGGATCGGAGAGCACGGCATAGGCCTCGTTCACCTGCTTGAAGCGCTCTTCGGCAACGGGGTCGTTGTCGTTCAGATCGGGATGCCATCGCCGTGCCTGCCGACGGAAGGCACGCTTGAGGGCATCGGCGTCAGCGCCCGGTTCCAGGCCCAGCACCGCCCAGTGGTCGATGGCGGACTGACCGGAGGAGACGGAGCTGGAGGTCACGGCAGGTCGCGCTCGTCCCAGGGATCCTCGGCGGGCACGCGCGTTCGCAGCCGGCGGGGCGGATCGTCGCGGAAGGGCTGCTCGCGGGGAGGCTCCTGCCGGTCGTAGACGTAGGGCCCGCGCTCGGCCGGGTCAGGCGGCTCCGGATAGCGCTGCTCGCCGTAGCGCCCCTCGCCGTAGCGCTCCTCGGCGTAGCGGTCCTCGGTGAACCGGTTCACGGCACGGGGCGGCGGCGCCGCCCAGGGATCACGGCTGGGGCGGCTCCAGTCGTCCCAGTCGTCGTCATCGGCGAAGAGCTCGTCCTTGAGGCTCCCCAGGGTGTTCTTGAGGCCCTGCAGCGGGCCCTGGTCGGCACGGCGCTCGCTGAGAAGGCGGCGGTTGAGCCCGAACAGGGCCTCCTGCAGCTGGCCGGTGGCCATGTCCAGCTCCACCGGATCGCTCTCGCCGCGCTCCTCCAGGGCCAGCAGGTCCTGCACGTCGCGCAGGGCCATCTCCACGGCCCGCTGCTGGCGCTCGGCGCCGTAGGGCCCCAGCTCCAGGGCCGCATCGCGCAGCCGGCGCTCCGCCTGGGCCACCAGCGTGAGCGACTTGTTGCGACGGTCGATGGCGGCGCGCTTGCGCCGGTCCTCGGCGGCCTTCTGCTCGGCCTCCTCGATCAGACGGCCGATCTCCTCCTCGCTGAGGTTGGAGCCGCCCTGGATGCTCACGCTCTGCTGGCGGCCGGTGGTGCGGTCCATCGCCGACACCTGCAGCAGTCCGTTGGCATCGATGTCGAACGACACCTGCACCTGGGGCACGCCGCGGGGGGCCGGCGGAATCCCGGAGAGCCGGAAGCGTCCCAGGCTCTTGTTGTCGGCCGCCATCTGCCGCTCGCCCTGGAGCACGTGCACCTCCACCGAGTTCTGGTTGGCCTCGGAGGTGCTGAACACATCGCTCCGGCGCACCGGAATCGGCGTGTTGCGCGGGATCAGCACCTTCATCACCCCGCCGATCGTCTCCAGCCCCAGCGACAGGGGGGTGACGTCGTTGAGCATCAGGTCGCGCAGCTCACCGGTGAGGATGCCGGCCTGCACGGCGGCGCCGATCGCCACCACCTCGTCGGGGTTCACCGACTGGCAGGGCTCGCGGGGAATCAGGGTGCGCACCATCTCCTGCACCATCGGCATGCGGGTGGCGCCACCCACGAGCACCACGTCGTCGATGTCCTCGGCAGCCAGGGCCGCATCGCGCAGGGCCCGCTGCACCGGCCGCAGCAGGCGATCGAGCAGATCGGGGC
>CAZVPB010000232.1:0-3039 GCA_964628165.1 uncultured Cyanobium sp. | reverse complement strand
TGATCGGCCGCGATCTCGACCACGATCTGCTGCGCCGCCAGCTGCAGGCCTGCGTCGCCCGTGACGCCGGCAGAGGCTTCGCCTGAACCGCCGTCCTGCGCCGCCGCCCCCTGGCCTGAAGCAACCGCTACGGCGGGGCCGGCCAGGCTGGCTATGGTGAGCCCACCAGCTTCACTCCCATGACCGAGCTGTTCCTCCTGGGCGGGTTTCTCGCTTTGCTCGGTCTGGTGATGTGGCTGGGGTTCGATTCCGACGATGACAACGGTGGCGGCGGTCTGATGCAGCCCGCCCTCGTTCCCATCCCCGTACGGCGGCGCTCTTCCTGACCGACCGTCCGGCAGCCTCCCCCCGACTCCGCCACGAGGCCTGGTGACAAATGTCACCGGGCCTCGTCCCTTTTGATGGAGTGCCGTCCCCGCCCGGCCCCTAGGTTCCGGCTCGTGTTGACCGCAGACGCACGGGACCTTCCCCATGCCCCATCCCTTCCGGCGTTCCACCCCGTTCCGCCCGCTGCTCCGGGCCGCACTCCCTCTCGTTGCGCTGACCCTTCTCGCCGCCTGCGGCGGCCGTGGACAGAAGGCCGCCGACACCGCTGGCGGTGAGGACGTGGAGATCGGCGTGTATTCCGGCCGCCACTACAACACCGACAAGGAGCTCTACCGCCGCTTCACCGAACGGACCGGCATCCGGGTCAAGCTGCTGGAAGGCAAGGACGACGCCCTGATCGAGCGCCTGCGCAGCGAAGGCGACAACAGCCCCGCCGACGTGCTCGTGCTCGTGGATGCCGCACGGCTGGAGCGGGCCGCCGGCATGGGGCTGTTCCGGCCGACCGAGTCCGCCGCCCTGGAGAAGGAGGTCCCGCAGAACCTGCGGGATCCCGAGGGACGCTGGTTCGCCCTCACCCGCCGGGTGCGGCTGGCGGTGGTGAACCCCGACCAGGTGGATCCCGCCACGATCCGCAGCTACGCCGATCTCGCCGATCCCTCCCTGCGTGGCAAGCTCTGTCTCCGCAACCAGCGCAGTGTGTACAACCAGTCGCTGGTGGCCGACCAGCTCATCCAGCGCGGCCCGGACGACACGGCCGCATGGATCCGCGGCATGGTGGCCAACCTCGGCCAGCCCCTCTACACCTCCGACGTCCCCCTCACCCGGGCGGTGGCCCGCGGCGACTGCGGTGTGGCCCTCGTGAACAGCTATTACGTGGCCCGCATGCTTGCGGGCCGCACCGGCGAGGAGGACAAGGCCCTCGCCGCCAAGCTCAAGGTGGTGTTCCCGGAGCCCGCCCACGTGAACGTGAGCGGCGCGGGGGTGACCAAGGCCTCCGATCATCCCGAGGCCGCCGCGAAGCTGATCGAGTTCCTCGCCTCCCCGAGCGGCGGCGAGGGCTATGCCGCCGCCAACCTCGAATATCCGCTGCAGGGCGCCGGCGACAACCCGATCCTCAAGCAGTTCGGCAGCTTCGAGCCCGACAAGGTCTCCGTTCAGGAGATGGGAGCCCGCAACCAGGAGGCGCTGGAGCTCATGCAGGCCAACGGCTGGTCCTGATCCGCCGGTGGGACTGCTGAGCTCCTGGAATCTCTCCGCCGCGGCGTCGGTCGCATCAGGTGTGCGCCTACCCCTGAGCGAGCCGTCCCCGGCGCCCACCCGCCGGGCGGCCTCCGGCGGGCGCGGCCTGCTGGGGGCGATGGTGGCGGCCCTGGCCCTGGCGGCGCTGCTGCCGCTGCTGGGCCTGGCCTGGTTCGCCCTGGCTGGAGGCGGCGAAGGGAGCCTGGCGCTCGGTGCCGCCGGCCGCGAGCAGCTGCTCAACACGCTGGTGCTGGTGGTGGCGGTGGGTCTCGGCGCGGCGGTGCTCGGAACGGCCAACGGCTGGCTCACCGCCGCCTGCAGCTTCCCTGGCCGCCGCTGGCTGGCGATGGCCCAGCTGCTGCCCCTGGCCACTCCCACCTATCTTCTGGCCGCCACCCTGGTGGACCTGGGCAGCCGCAGCGGCCACCAGGTGCGGGGGCTGGGCTGGGCGGTGCTGGTGCTCACCCTCGGCACCTACTCCTACGTCTACCTGCTGAGCAGCGAGAGCTTCGCCCGGCGGGGCCGCAGGCTGCTGGAGGCGGCCCGCAGCCTCGGCGCCGGCCCATGGCAGGGCTTCCGCCGGGTGGCCCTGCCGTTGGCCCTGCCCTCGATCGGGGCCGGCATCGCCCTCACGGGCATGGAGGTGGTGAACGAACTGGGGGCGGTGGATCTGCTGGGGGTGCCCACCCTCTCGCGGGGCATCCTGGAACGCTGGCAGAACGACGGGGACCCCCGCGGCGCCGTGGCCCTGGCGCTGCTGGCCCTGGCCCTGGTGAGCCTGCTGGTGGGCCTGGAACGCCAGTTGCGGCGCCGCAGCCGCCGCTGGCCCGGCGGCGCCGGCGGCCCCATGGCCCCCTGGCCCCTGCGGGGCCGCAGGGCCCTCGCCGCCCAGCTGATCACGGCCCTGCCGCCGCTGCTCTCCCTCGGCACGCCGCTGGCCTGGGCGGCCCTCACCTGGGGGGGCGAGACGGGGGACACCGCCGCCGAGCTGCTGGCGCTGGGGCTGCGCAGCTTCGGACTCGCCCTGCTGGCGGCGATGATCACGGTGGCCGGAGGACTGCTGCTGGCGGTCGCCGGCCGCTGGATCCGCCAGCCGCTGGTGCAGCGGATCACCTTCCTCGCCGGCATGGGCTACGCCGTGCCGGGAACGGTGCTGGCCCTGGCCCTGATGCTGCTGGGGGGACCGCTGGGCCTCGCGCCGCTGCTGCTGCTGGTGTGGGGCTACGGCGACCGCTTCCTGGCGGTGGCCAAGGGGGGCCTCGACGCCGGCCTCGAACAGCTGCCTCCGAGCCTCGACGAGGCCGCCACCTCCCTCGGCTGCGACTGGCTGCAGGTGCTGCGGCGCGTCCACCTGCCCCTTCTGCGGGGCCCGCTCCTGGTGGGTGGTCTGCTGGTGTTCGTGGACACGGTGAAGGAACTGCCCCTCACCTTCGCCCTGCGGCCCTTCGACTTCGACACCCTCTCGGTGCGGGT
>CAZVPB010000231.1:0-3044 GCA_964628165.1 uncultured Cyanobium sp. | reverse complement strand
GGCATGTTCTCGGATCCCGGCAGCTCACCGATGCCTATCTGCTGGCGCTGGCCATCCACCATGGTGGGAGATTCGTGACCATGGACCGCAGCATCACACCGCGCACCGTGATACATGCGCGCGACGAGCACCTGGTGCGGATCCTTCCATGACCGGGGGGGAATTCCTTATTCCCTCGAGACGCCCCTGGTGGACCACCTACCGGCCGGAATGGTGGCGCGGCGACCTGGTGGCGGGTCTCACCGCATCGGCGGTGGTCGTGCCCAAGGCCATGGCCTTCGCCTCCATCGCCGGCCTGCCGGTGCAGGTGGGCCTCGCCACCTGCCTGGCGCCGATGCTGGTGTACGCCTTCTGTGGCACCTCCCGGGTGCTCAGCGTCAGCAGCACCACCACCCTGGCGATCCTGCTCAGCGCCGAGCTGGCCGGCGGCGCTGCCGGGGGTGACCCCCAGGCGATGGTGGCGGCCTGCGTCACCGTGAGCATTCTGACGGGGGCATTCCTGCTGCTCGCCGGCATGATGCGCCTGGGATTCCTGGCCGATTTCCTCTCGGAATCGGTGCTGCTGGGGTTCAAGGCGGGCGTCGGGCTGGTGATCGTGGCCGACCAGCTGCCGAAGCTCTTCGGCCTCAGCATCAAGGCGGAGGGGTTCTTCGCCCATCTGCTCGCCTTTCTGCAGCAGCTGCCCCGGACGTCCCTGGCCACCCTGCTGCTCTCGGTTGGCCTGCTGGGGATCATGGTGCTGCTGCCCCGCGCCGCCCCCAGGCTGCCGGCACCCCTGCTGGTCGTGGTGGTGGCGGTGGCGCTCTCGGCCCTGCTCTCCCTCGGCGACCGGGGCGTGGCCACGGTGGGCGCGGTGCCGGCCGGCCTGCCGCAGCTCCGGCTGCCGCGGCTGGAGTGGGTCCAGAACCTCTGGCCGGGGGCCATGGGCATCGCCCTGATGAGTTTCACCGAGAGCATCGCGGCGGCCCGCACCTTCCAGGCGCCGGCCGAACCTCGCCCGGCGCCCGACCGGGAGCTGCTTGCCCTCGGCCTGGCCAACCTCGCCGGCGGGCTCACCGGCAGCCTGCCCGCGGGGGGCGGCACCAGCCAGACGGCCGTGAACCGGCAGGCCGGCGCCCGCTCGCCGCTGGCCTCCCTGGTCACGGCTGCGGTCGCGCTGGCGGTGATGCTGATCCTCGCGCCTGCCCTGTCGTTTCTGCCCCAGGCGGCCCTGGCCGCGGTGGTGCTGGTGGTCTCCCTCGATCTGATCCGCCCTCGAGAGTTCCTGGCCATCCGCCACGTGCGCGTGAACGAGTTCCGCTGGGCCGTGATCGCCCTGATCGGCGTGGTGCTGCTGGGCACGCTCAAGGGAATCCTGGTGGCGGTGGTGGTGTCGCTCCTCGCCCTTGCCCAGCAGGAGATGCATCCGCCCGTCTATGCCGTGGCACGCAAGCCCGGCACCGACGTGTTCCGCCCCGTTTCCACCCGCCATCCCGGCGATCAGACCTGGCCGGGGCTGCTCCTCCTCCGCCTGGAGGGCCGCCTCTTCTTCGCCAACGTGCAGCAGGTGCGTCAGCGGATGCGCGACCTGGTCGACCGGCATCGGCCGAAGGTGCTGGTGATCGACGGCAGCGCCCTGATCGATCTGGAGTATTCGGCCCTGAAGATGCTCAGCGAGGCGGAGCGCACCCTGCGGAGCGAGGGGATCAGCCTGTGGCTGGCGGGGCTCAACCGGTCGGTGCTGGAGGTGGTGCGCCGGTCCGAACTCGGCCGCACCCTCGGGGATGAACGGATGACCGCGAACCTGGAGGTGGCCGTGGAGCGTTACGAAGCGGAACAGCCGGCCACCGAGACCTGATGCCGCCGGGATCCTCGCCCCAGGGTTTCGCTGGGCAGCTCCCCGAAGAGCAGGCGGTAGTCCCGGGCGAAGTGGCCTGCATTGAGAAAGCCCCATTCCATGGCCAGCTCATGGATCCGCGCCTGGCCCGGATCGGCGGTGAGCAGCTGGCGGCGCACGCCATGCAGTCGCTGCAGCTTGAGGAAGGCCATCGGCCCCATCCCCAGATGATCCCGGAAGCCCTGGATCAGGCTGCGCCGGCCGGCGTGCACCTGCCGGCAGAGGGCATCGAGGGTGATCGGCCGCTGCGGGTTCTCCACCATCCAGCGCTGAGCGAGCTTGACGGTCTCGATGCGGGCCGGCGGCCGCAGCAGACCCCGCTGCAGCCGGGCCCCATGGGTGAGGGCCTCCACCAGCAGGGGCATCAGGTCCTCCACGACGAGATGGTCCCACCGGGCCAGGGCGAGGGCCTGGGGAAGCGTTTCGGCGACGCTGAACACCTGGCAGAGGTAGTGGCGCAACCCCTCGAAGCGGTGGCTGTCGAGAGGCACCCAGTTGACGGCAAGGTCCTCCTCGGCCAGACCGGCGGCTCCGAGCCGTTCCGCCCAGCCCGCGAAACGTTCTCGGTCGATCGAGAGCAAGGCCAGGTTGGTGGCCGCACCCGTTGTGAGATGGATCTCCCCCCGGCATTCCAGACCGAAGAGGCTGCCCCGGGGGAGGCGGTGCCCATGGGCCCGCAGGGCGGTGGCGGAGCCCACCGGGTCGAGCGAGAGGGTCACGATCTGCCGGCCAGGGGGTTTCGGCCCCCGCACATGAAGGGCTCGGCTCAGGCGGATCCGCAGCAACTCAAGTGGTCCGAGCCGCAGGAAGAGCAGATCTCCCTGCTGCGCGCCACCCTGCACCTGGAGAAGGTCGATCGGCAGGCCGGCACCCCGCAGCAGCGCCTCGGCCTCCTCCACACAGCCGAAGCGCCGCTGCATCACCTGGGGCGAGAAACTCTGCACTTTCTGAGCTGACGGCCGGCTGTCCCATGGCCAGTGTGGCAAGGGTGGTCCGCCGCGACCCCCCGAACCACCGGCACCCCCCGTCTCCGCCATGCCCAACGGCAAACCCAACATCCTCATCCTCTGGGGCGACGACATCGGCCAGAGCAACCTCAGCTGCTACAGCGATGGCCTGATGGGGTACCAGACCCCCAACATCGACCGGGTCGCCAAGGAGGGCGGCC
>CAZVPB010000230.1:0-3130 GCA_964628165.1 uncultured Cyanobium sp. | reverse complement strand
CGGCTGGGTGACGTAGCCGCTGATGATGCGGAAGGCGATCAGCTGACCCAGGGTCAGCTCTCCCCGCAGCACCATCCCCGCCCCCACCCACAGCACCAGCAGCTGGGAGAGCTTCTGGAGCACCTGGCTGGTCTGGTTGAGGGCGGTGCCGGTGATCGTCTTCTCGAACGTACGGCCCACGTAGCGGCTGTAGAACTCCTGCCATTTCCAGCGGCTCACCATCTCCACGTTCTGGGCCTTCACCGTCTGGATGCCGGTGAGCACCTCCACCAGATGGGCCTGGGTCTGGGTGTTGGCCTCCGCCGCCTGGCGGAACTGGCGGCGGAAAAGGGGAGCCCCCAGCAGGGTGAGCCCGATCTGGACCGGCAGCACCGCCAGCGCCACCAGGGTGAGCAGCCAGCTGTAGAGGGCCATCACGACGATGTAGATCACCGAGAAGGCCGCATCGAGGATGGTGGTGAGCGCCTGACCGGTGATGAAGTTGCGGATCTTCTCGAGTTCCGCCACACGGCTGCCCAGTTCTCCCACCGGCCGTCGGTCGAAGTAGCCGAGGGGGAGGCGCAGCAGGTGGTCGATGACCTCCGCCCCGAGCCGCTGGTCGATCCGGTTGGTGGTTTCGGTGAAGAGGAAGGTGCGCAGGCTGCCCAGCACCCCCTCCAGCAGGGTCACCACCAGGAGGGCGATGCCCAGCACCTGCAGCGTGTCGAGGCTGCGCTGGGCGATCACCTTGTCGATGATCACCTGGATCAACAGGGGATTGGCCAGGGTGAACAGCTGCACCACGAAGGAGGCGAGCAGCACCTGGAGGAGAACGCCGCGGTAGCGCCGCATCGCCGGCCAGAACCAGGCGGGGCCGAACCTGGCTTCCGGCGTGGTGGCCGTGCGGTCGAGCAGCAGCAGCTCGATGCCCTCGGGGAACCGTGACGCCAGCTGCTCCGGCGGGATCCGCACCATCCCCTGACGGGGCGAGGCGAGGATCAGTCCGCTGCCGTCGCTGGACACCGCCACCGCGAACCCCCCCTGCCAGGGAAGGATCGAGGGGAGCTGAAGGCGGGTGCCCATGCCCGCCGGCACCTTCGCCCCCACCACGTGGAGGCCCATGTTCGCCGCCAGCTGGCCGATCAGCTGGAGGGTGGGGGTCTGGCCCCGGCGCAGCGTGTCCCGCAGGGTCCGTTCGATCGCGTCCCGGCGGAACGGCAGCCGCATGAGGCGGGCCACCATCTGGAAGCAGGCGAGGGTCTCCTCCAGCGGGCCTTCGCCCCGCACCAGCCGCACGTCCGGCCGGGACTCCCCCTGTCCCAGGGCGAGGCTGCTGGCCACCGGCAGCGGTGGCGCTTCCGGCACCCCGCCGGAGGAGGGCGCCCCGTCCTCCGGCGGGGTGCCGATGGATCCCCCTCCGCCGACATGGGGGGTGTCGATGGCGGGGGCGTTGCCGGGCACCAGCGACCAGGGCATTCCGATCAGCCGGAGCCCGAAGGGGCCCTCCGCCCGGGGCGGCGGATGGCTGAGGTCGACGGGATCGCCGATCTCCCCCTGGCTGCCGCAGGCGCGGGCCAGGAAGATGGCGTGTCCGCTTCCCTCCGCCTCCAGATCACGGGCATCGGCCCGGACCAGCTCGGCCCCCTGGAGGGCCTGGTTCAGCCGGTCGGCCACCAGTCCCTCCGAGCGGGGGGATCGCTCCAGAAGCCGCTCCAGCAGGGCCGCCACCTCGGCGGGCCAGAGGGTGGAGTCACACCAGTGCCGGAAGGAGGGCTCCCCCTGGTAGAGCGCCACGATCCGCTCGTCGGGGATCGCGGCGGCCAGCAGCTCGGTGGAGGCGGCCACGTCCTCGCAGGGTTCGGCCCGGAGCAGGGAAGCCAGTCCCACCACGCTCCCGGGCCCCATCTTGCTGAGGGTGGTGAGACGGCCACGCTCGCGGCCGATCAGCCTCGCCTCCCCCTCCAGGAGCACGTAGACGCGGGCCGGCAGAATCCGCCCGTCACAGACCGGCTGGCCGATGCGGAAGCGCACCGTCTCCGTGGCCTCCTCGAGCCGCTGGGCCGCCGGGGCGCTCAGACCCTCGAAGGCCGGATGGTGCCGCAGGGTCGGTGCGGAGGGCAGGGTCATGCCGGTGCGGAGCTGGCGTTTTGCGGCTCAAGTCTGCTCAGCCTCGCCATTCTCCGCATGGTCTCCGCCCGGACCGACTCCGAGAACATCTCGCCGGCCATCTGGGCCGCCATGGCCCCGTCGAAGGTGGCCGGACTGAAGTCCTCCAGGCGCACGATCAGCCACCAGTCCGCCACCAGGAAGGGTTCCTGGAGCACCCCAGGCCGGCTGGTGCGCAGCCGTTCGGACAGCACCGGATGGGCCTGGGTGAGCGGCGCCGGTCCCACGATGCCCCGGGTGGTCTTCTCGGGACCCTCGGCATGGAGGGCCGCCAGTTCGGCGAAGGTGGCCTCGCCGGCAGCGATGCGGAAATACAGCTCCCGGGCCAGGTGGGCGTCCTTCACCCGCAGGAGGCTGTAGACCACCCTGTCGAGCTGTTCCTTGCGCTCGAGGAAGCGGGCCTCCGCCTTCGATCCGAAGCGTTCCTGCGAAACCCGGCGGATGCGCATCGGCATCTCGATCTGTCGGTCGAGATCGGCGGGGGTGAGGGCATTGGCTTCGAGGAAGCGGCGAAGGGCGTTCTCGTCGGCGATGCCGTTGCCCTGGAGGAACTGCCGCCGTGCCGATTCCCGTTCCTCCGGGGTGAGCGGTGCAGTTCCCACCAACTCATCGATCACCTCCCGTTCCACCAGGTCCCGGAGCAGGTTGTGGCGACGCAGCAGTGCGATCGCCTCGGGGGGGAACCCGGCCAGCGGATCGGTCATGGTTCGACGCTAGCGGGATCCTGCCCCGGGGCCACCGCTTTCCGCCCCATGGCTCAGCAGGCCCAGGAGCTGCTCCTCATCGAGCACCGCCACCCCCAGCTCCCGGGCCCGATCGAGCTTGCTGCCGGGCTCCTCGCCGGCCACCACGAAACTGGTGCGCCGGCTCACCGAGCCGGTGACGCGACCGCCGGCCGCCTCGATGCGGGCCTGGGCCTCCCGCCGGCTCAGGGAGGGGAGGGAGCCGGTGAGCACGAAGGTCTTCCCCGCCAGGGCCGCCTCGC
>CAZVPB010000229.1:0-3136 GCA_964628165.1 uncultured Cyanobium sp. | reverse complement strand
TCGCCGAAAGCCAGCGGGCGGCGGTGGCGCAGTCCCTGGCCAGCAAGGTGCTGGTCATCACCGGCGGGCCCGGCGTGGGCAAGACCACCCTGATCAGCGCCATGTTGCGGATCCTCTCGGCCCGGCGGCTGCGGATCCAACTCTGCGCCCCCACCGGCCGTGCCGCCAGGCGCATGGCCGAGGCCACCGGCCTCGAGGCGAGCACCATTCATCGGCTGCTGGAGTTCGATCCCTCCACCGCCGGCTTCCGGCGCGGGCCCGAGCTGCCGCTGTCGTGCGACCTGCTGGTGGTGGATGAGGCCTCGATGGTGGACGTACCCCTGATGGCCTCCCTGCTGGCCGCCCTGCCGCCCGAAGCGGCGCTGGTGCTGGTGGGGGATGTGGATCAGCTGCCGTCGGTGGGTCCGGGTCAGGTGCTGAGCGACCTGATCGCCAGTGACGCCGTGCCGGTCACACGGCTCACCGAGGTGTTCCGCCAGGCCGCCAGCAGCCGCATCATCACCACCGCCCACGCCATCCATGCCGGTCATCTCCCTGACCTGCGCAGCCCGGCGCCGTCCGGCGAGGGGGGGCTGAGCGACTTCTACTTCCTGCCGGCCGACACCCCCGAGCAGGCGGTGAGCCTGATTCTCAGGCTGGTGGGCGAGCGGATTCCGGCGCGCTTCGGCTTCGATCCGATCCAGCAGGTGCAGGTGCTCTGCCCCATGGCCCGTGGCGGCTGCGGCGCCCGCGCCCTCAACATCGAACTGCAGAGGCTGCTCAACCCCGATCCTCCGGATCAGGTGGAACGGTTCGGCTGGCGCTTCGCCCCGGGAGACAAGGTGATGCAGATCGCCAACGACTACGAGAAGGAGGTGTTCAACGGTGATCTGGGCACCATCGACAGCCTCGACCCCGATCACAGCGAACTCACGGTGCTGTTCGAGGGGCGGCCCGTCACCTATGGCTGGGGTGAACTCGATTCCCTCGTGCCGGCCTATGCCTGCACGATCCACAAGAGCCAGGGAAGCGAGTACCCCGCGGTGGTGATCCCGCTGCTCACGCAGCACTACGCCATGCTCCAGCGCAACCTGGTGTACACCGGCATCACCCGGGGGAAGCGGCTGGTGGTGCTCGTGGGGCAGAAGAAGGCCCTGGCGATGGCGGTCCGCAACCACCGCGGCCATCGGCGCCACACGAAGCTGGCCGACTGGCTCCGGAGGGCCAGCGGAAAGCGCCTCGGCTGACCTACGGTTTCCGTTCCAGTGATCCCCCCATCAGGGGATGTCCCTGAGGTTCACGAGATCTGAGGGTGGAACGATGAGCAACAGGACCTACTACGTTCGCGATGGCGCCGCAGGCATGGCCGGCCTGGGCCCTGCCGTTCCCGAGGCCTACGTGGCCGCGGGCCGCGATGGCACGCGCTATCCCTACTGGACCTGGCAGAAGCCCGATCCCCTGCCCCTCGAGCAGGCCCAGGCCCTCCTGGAGGCCGGCCTGCGGATGGGATGCCACCGCCTCCATCTCCAGCCTGCCGAGGACTGACTCGCGGCGGCTGGGGCACTGACAGGCCCGGATCCGATCGGCATGGCTGGGGGGACGGACGTTCCCCCTCAAGACGCTCGTTTTCCACAGTTTCGGCTTCATTTTCCACAAGGCCTCCAGCGGCCATCGGGCACCCCGTCTGTCCTCGGGCGTCCCGCCGTGGAAAACGGCCCTGCCGTCTGACGCTTCTCCCTCCGCTCATTCCACCGTCGCGGCCGTTCTGGCCTTCATGCCAAGAAGCCTTTCCACCACTGCATTCCGCCTTCCGCTGACGCTGCGACGGGTGGGACATGGCGGCTTTGACGGCAGCCCCGCTTCGTGGGGTCATGGAGCGCTCCCCGCCCTCCACCCCGGGCACCGGTCCCCGATCATGCCCCGCTCCATGAGTCTGCGGTGAACGACTTTCCACAGGATTTCGACGACGCCATGGGCAGAGCTTCGTGGAGGCCCGTCCGCAGCAGCGCAGCGGCGAGATCTTCGATCCTGCCGGGGGTTCTCCCGGGCCCACGACACGAGGCACCGGAGCCGACGGTCCGCTCAGGGTGAGAGCCTGGGGGGGAGGCATGGTGGTGCTGCCTCAGCGGCCAGGGGGCGCAGGCGTGGGTGGCTTCTGAATGAGATCTGGGATGAGTTGGTAAGACATGGAGCTGATTGGAAATGGTGGGTTTGAAGACGATCCTCCTTTCTCAGGCCGATACAACTCGGGCCATCTCGCAAGGCTCTTGTACGCGCTATTCCAAGTGAAGGCCTCTGGTTGACTTTGTGGGACTGAGCCCCTGATCTCCGCCGAGGAATCCGCCGAAGTCCTCTCGCAGACATGCGACGGTGCACGAGGATTGTCTGGTTTTTGTCAGCCCAGATCGAGTTTCAGGACTTGAGATTCAGCGGAGGGGGTGGGATTCGAACCCACGGACCCTTGCGGGTCGCCGGTTTTCAAGACCGGAGCCATCAACCACTCGACCACCCCTCCAGGGCGGGCACCGGCCGCTGGACCGGACCGGCACCATGATCCCATGGCTGCTCAGGAGGGAGCGGCCACCTCGAGCCGGCTGGCGATGCCGCGGCAGCCGCCCGGAAGGGTGCGTCGGGAGCGGGGGCCGCTCCAGGCGGCCAGGTAGTGGTGGTTGTGGGGATCGAGCTCCCGCACGCCGCTGAAGTTGGCGTTCTCCACCACCGCGCCGGTTCCCTGGCCGCTGTCGAGGTCCACTTCTCCGCCGCCAACGGGGGTGGCGGTGGCGGGTCGGCCGAAGAAGAAGCGGGCGCCGTCGAGGCGGGCGCCCTCCAGGTCGGCGCCGCCGAGGTGGACGCCCGCCAGATTCGCCTCCCGCAGATCGGCGCCCGCCAGGCAGGCCGACCGCAGGTCGGCGCCATTGAAGTCCACGCCGCGGAGATCGGTGCCGGAGAGGTCGATGCCCTTGAGGATCCGCTGCAGCCGGATCACCGGCACGCCGTGGCGGCGGTCCTCCTCGTAATTGCCTTCGCCGTCGAGGATGGCCCGACCCAGCCGCCGGTCGCGCGCCAGGGGCGTGAGCAGGCGGGCGTGGGAGAGGAACCGGAGGATGCGCGCCCGGCCCTCGCGGTCGACGCTGCCCATCACCGCCGCCAGCCTGCC
>CAZVPB010000228.1:0-3270 GCA_964628165.1 uncultured Cyanobium sp. | reverse complement strand
TCCATCGGCACGGCATAGGCCTTGTAGATGCCGATGATCTGCATCAGGTTTTCCGGGGTGTCCGGCAGCATCGACCCGCCGGCCTCCAGCCGATGGATGACATCGGCATAACGGTGGGTGGAGGGGGGGATCAGGGGCGGACGGGCGGTGTCGGCGGCCGTGGCGGTGGGGGGGGTCATGGCGACAGCGGCTGGGAAACGGAAACGGGGAAGGCGGTGGAGTGGGGCAGGGTGATGAGGGTGGTGGATTCCCTGTTCAGGAACGACTGGGTCCGCAGGGCCAGGCGGGCCGACTCGGCATCGCTCCAGCCGGTGAGGGCCGTGGGCCACAGGCCGGCCGCGATCACCAGCAGGCTGAGCAGCAGGGCGGGGGCACGCTCCCCCCAGCGGGTGGACTGCCAGTCGGCGCGGTCGTTGTCCAGGCGGCCGAAGCCGACGCGGTTGAACAGCCGGATGGCGTAGACGGCCGTGAAGCCCGAGGCGGCGAGGGTGACCAGGGTGGGCCAGGGGAAGGTGGTCCAGCTGCCTTCGAACACCAGGAACTCGGCCGGGAAGCCGGCCAGGCCGGGAATGCCGGCGGCCGCCATCAGCGCCAGCAGCATCATCCCCATCGTGAACGGCAGGCCCCGCAGGGGATTCATCAGGCCGGAGAGCTCGGGGATGGAGGTGGTGCCGGTCTTGCGCTCGATCAGCCCGATGCAGGCGAAGAGGAGGGCGACGATCAGGCCGTGGGCCAGCATCTGGGCGATCGCCCCCTGCAGGCTGAGGGGCGTGGCGGCAGCGAGGGCCAGCACCAGGATCCCCATGTGGGCCAGGGAGCTGTAGGCCATCAGACGGCGGATGTCGCTCTGGGCGATGGCGTTGAGGGCGCCGTAGACCGTGCTGATGGCGCCGATGGCCGCGATCCAGGGGGACCAGGCGGCCCAGGTGTCCGGCACGAAGCCCACCCCGAAGCGGAGCAGCCCGTAGGCCCCCAGCTTCGAGACGGCGCCGCCGAGGAGCATCACCACCGGGGTGCCCGCCTGGGAGTAGGTGAAGGGCTGCCAGCCGTGCAGCGGCACGACAGGAAGCTTCAGCCCGAAGGCCACCAGCAGCAGCGCCAGGATCCAGCGCTGGGCGGCGGGGGAGAGCTGAACGGAGGCCAGGTCGCCGAAGTCGAACCCGAAGCCGCCGGCACCGAACCAGCCGAAGGCCAGCACGGCGATCAGCAGGCACAGCCCGGAAACGGCGCCGTACATCAGATAACGGACCGCGGCCCCGGCGCGGCGCTCGCCTCCCCAGACCGCCACCAGCAGCGTGGTGGGGATGAGCACCAGTTCGAAGGCCAGCAGGAAGAGCAGGGCATTGCGGGCCAGGAACGCGCCGGTGAGGCCGAGGTTGGTGGCCAGCATCAGCGAGAAGAAGAGCCGCGGACGGGTCTGGTCGGCGGGGGAGGCGAGGACGGCCAGAAGGGTGATCAGGGCCGTGAGGAGCACCAGCGGCAGGGAGAGGCCATCGAGCCCGAGGTCGAAGCCGAGGCCGAGCCTGGGCAGCCAGCGGAGCTGCAGATCGGCCGGGGGGTGCTGCCAGGCGACCAGCGCCGCCGCCAGCTGCAGGCCGCAGGGGAGGGCGGCGAGGGTGCGCACCCGGGCGGCCGGAACGGTCGCTCCGAGAAGCGGCAGGAGAAGGGTGCCGGCAAGGGGAAGAGCCAGCAACAGCAGGAGAGGAAGGGATCCCATCAGCGGAGCGGGCGGAGGAGTTCGGAGGGGAGGGAGGGGCCATAGGCCAGCAGCCAGGCGGCCATCAGCAGCACCCCCAGCACGAGGGTGAGGGCATAGAGCTGGGAGCGGCCCGACGTGGTGAGGCTGAGCCGCCGCGCCCCCTCGAGGGTGGCGCTGCCGGTGGCACCGCTGAAGGCGTCGATCAGCCGCTCATCGGACCAGGCGCTCAGCCGCGCCAGACCCACCACCAGGCCCACCACCGTGCGGTGGTAAAAGCGCTCGGTCTGCATGTCGTGGGCCAGCCAGTCCTGCAGGCCCCCCAGGGCGGCCGGCAGATGGGCCAGCGGGTGGGGCCGCAGGTAGAAGAGCGCCGAGAGGCCGCCGCCCAGCAGGGTGGAGAGCAGCAGCGGCACGGCCATGGGGCCCCAGCCCGGCAGGGGAGAGAGGGCGAACACGCCGTTGATCACCAGCAGCTGCGGCATGTGCAGCGCCAGCCCCATCAGGAGCAGGGTGGGCAGCGCCATCAGCCAGAGCACCTCCGGGGAGCGGGCGGTGAAGATCGAGGGCCGGCCTCCCCAGATCAGGCCGAACACCCGGATGAGGCCCGCACTGATCAGGGCATTGGTGAGCAGCACCACGCCACCGAGCAGCACCGGATGCGATCCCCCCGCCGCCAGGGCGAGCAGCTCCCGCAGGGCGGCGAAACCGCCGAAGGGGGGCAGAGCCATCAGACCGGCGGCACCGGTGAGGAAGGAGAGACCCATCAGGGGCCGCTTGCTCCAGAGGCCCCCCAGCTGGGTGAGGTCCTGGGTGATGTTGGTGAGCACGATCGAACCGATCGCCATCAGCATCAGCGCCATCGGCAGGGGGTACACCAGCAGCAGGTGGTCGGCCTCGCTGATTCCGCCGAGGCCCACCGCCACGAACAGCAGGCCGAGCCAGCTGGTCACCAGGAAGGAGAGGGCCCGCTTCACGTCGATCTGGGCCAGGGCGATCAGCGCCCCCACCAGCGCCGAGGTGCTGCCCACGATCACCAGCACGGTCTGGACCAGGGGGCTGAGCTCGATCAGCGGTTCCAGCCGCAGCAGCACCCAGGCGCCGCCCACCACCACCACGGAGTTCCGCAGCACGGTGGAGGGGAGGGGACTCTCCATGGCCTCGTCGAGCCAGAGGTGGAGGGGGATCTGGGCGCACTTGCCCATCGGACCGGCGATCAGAGCCAGAAGAATCAGGTCGAAGCCCGCCGGCAGGTCGAGGCGGTTGTTGAGGTGCTGGGCCGCCCAGGCCTGGAGCCCGTGGAAGTTCCAGGTGCCGGTGACCGGCAGCAGGGCGATCACCCCGGCCAGGAGGATGAGGTCACCGATGCGCTTGGTGAGGAAGGCGTCGCGGGCCCCCTTCACCACCAGGGGCTGGTTGTACCAGGTCCCCACGATCAGATAGGTGCCCAGGGTGAGCAGCTCGAGGATGACGTAGCTGAAGAAGAGGGAATCGGTGAGCACCAGGCCGCAGAGACCCGCCTCGAAGAAACTCAGGGAGCCGAAGAAGCGGGGCCAGCCCCAGTCCATCTCCAG
>CAZVPB010000227.1:0-3282 GCA_964628165.1 uncultured Cyanobium sp. | reverse complement strand
CGGCGGCGGCGTTGATCCGCCACCAGAACCAGCGCAGCACCAGCACCACCCCCGGACCGGTGCCGATCGCGATCACCAGCCGGAACACGGTGCCGATGCTGTCGCTCACCAGCGCCGTGACCACCCCCAGGGCCACCAGCAGCACCGAGGCGAGCTGTCCGATCAGCAGGAGCTCCCGCTGCGGGGCGGCGGGGCGGACGAAGCGCTGGTAGAGGTCGTGGGTGAGGTAGCTGGCGCCCCAGTTCACGGCGGTGCTGACGGTGCTCATGAAGGCCGCCACCAGGGACACCACCACCAGTCCGAGACCCACCGGCGGCAGGAACCGCACCGCCAGCAGCGGATAGCTCTGCTCCCAGTCGGTCTGGTCCGGCAGGAGAACCACCGCCGCCAGGGCCACCAGGATCCAGGGCCAGCTGCGCAGCAGGTAGTTCACCACCAGGAACACCCAGCTCGCCACCCGGGCCTGCCGCTCGTCGCGGGTGGCGAGCAGCCGCTGGATGAATTCACCGCCGCCGTCGCTGCGGCGGAAGCTCCACCACTGCAGGGCCATGTAGGCCGAGAAGGTGGCCACGGAGATGCCGGCGCCGTCGAGCCAGCGGATGGTGCCTCCCTCCATCTGCCAGGGGACGATGGAGAGCAGTTCGGGACGCTGCAGTTCCCTGATCGCCTGCAGCATGGCGTCGAGGCCGCCGGCCGCGCGCACCGACACCACCGCCACCGCGAGGGCGCCGAAGAGGGCCACCACCAGCTGCAGCATGTCGGTGACCACCACGGCCCAGAGACCGCCTGCGGCGGTGTAGATGAGCACCAGGGCCCCCACCACCGCCAGCAGCCAGACACGGGACTGGGGGGTGGGGGCCAGGCCGATCGCCTCGCTCACCTTGGCCATCGCCAGAAAGGCATAGCCGATGCCGATGCAGTTCACCGGCAGGGCGAACAGAAAGGCCTTGATGCCCCGCAGCCAGGCCGCCGCCTGGCCGCCGTAGCGAAGCTCGGTGAAGGCCGCGTCGGTGAGAACGCCGCTGCGGCGCCAGAGGGGGGCGAACACCACTGCCATGGCCACGTGGGCCACGCCGAAGCTCCACCACTCCCAGTTGCCCGCCAGTCCCCGCACCCCCACCAGGCCGGCCACATAGAGGGGAGTGTCCACCGAGAAGGTGGTGGCCGCCATCGAGGCACCCGCCAGCCACCCCGGCAGCTGACGGCCGGCCACGAAGTAGTCATCCTCGTCGCGGTTGCGCCGCGCCAGCCAGAGCCCCACCGCCAGGCTCGCCACCAGATAGACGACGAGAATCAGCCAGTCGAGCGGATGCATGGGGGAGGTCCGGCGGGTGGCCGGCCAGCCTCAGGCCGCCGTGAGGCGACGCCGCAGCTGACCGCAGGCGGCATCCTGATCCAGACCCCGGCTGGCCCGCACGCTCACCGCCACCCTCCGGCGGGCCAGGGCATCCCGGAAGGCCTCCACCCGCTGCGGCGACGGACGCCGGAAGTCCTCGTCCTCGATCGGGTTGTAGGGGATGAGGTTCACGTGGCTCTGGAAGCCCCGCAGCCGATCGGCGAGCAGCCCGGCCTGGCGCGGGTGGTCGTTGACCCCCCCGAGCAGGATGTATTCGAAGCTCACCCGCCGGCCCGTGAGCTCCACGTAGCGGCGGCAGTCCGCCAGCAGCGCGTCGAGGGGATAGGCGCGGGCGGTGGGGATCAGCTCCTCGCGGAGCGCCTGATCCGGGGCATGGAGGCTCACCGCCAGGGTGAACTGGGCCCGCCCCAGCCGGGCCAGGGCCTTCTCGGCCAGCCGTGGCAGCGCCTGGGGAACCCCCACCGTGCTCAGGGTGATGCGGCGCTGGGAGAGGCCGAGATCACGGCCGAGGCTGTCGATCGCCTTCAGCACCGCGTCGATGTTGAGCAGCGGCTCGCCCATGCCCATGAACACCACGTGGCTGGGGCGGCGTTCCATCGCCTCCCGGATGCTGAGCACCTGGTCGAGGATCTCGTGGGGCTCGAGAGAGCGCTGGAGCCCGCCCTTGCCGGTGGCGCAGAAGCGACAGGCCATCGGACAGCCCACCTGGCTGCTGACGCACACGGTGAGCCTCTCGCGGGTGGGGATGCCGACGGTCTCGAGGCTGAGGCCGTCGGCGGTGGCCAGCAGCAGCTTGAGGGTGCCGTCGCGGGCGAGGCTGCGGTGCAGTTCACGGCTGCGGCCGATCCAGTCGCCGCCAGGCGGTGGATCCTTGGCCAGGCGCTCCCGCCACGCCTTCGGCAGCACGCTGATCTCCTCCAGGCCGCGGGCACCGCGGCCGTAGATCCACTCGTGCAGCTGGCGGCCGCGGAAGGGAGGCTGGCCCTGGGCCTGCGCCCACGCTTCGAGTTCCCCCAGGCCGAGGCCCAGCAGCGGCACGGGGGGTGGGACCTCCCCCTGGGGAGGCCGCGGTGGGGCGGCGAGGGTCACCGGCAGGGTCAGTGGCGGGAGAGGAGGCCGTGGCCCAGCTTCCACTCGAGCACCAGCAGGGCGATGAAGCCCAGCATGGCGAGCCGGCCGTGGAGCCGCTCGTTGTGGCGGTGGAAACCCCAGCGGGGGATCCGCCGCTGGGGCACCGGGGTGGCGGGAGGAGCCTCACTCATCGCTGAGCAGACCCTCCTCCTGCAGTCCCTCCACCGCCTCCGGGTCGGGGGCGGTGGTCTCCTCCGTTGCCGTGCCGCCGGCCTCCGGCCGGGCGAAGGCGGCGAAACCGCTGGCGGCGGCCTCGATGCCGTGGCGGCTGCGGGTGGCTTCCAGGTCCTCGTCGGAGGGGTCGTCGAGCACGGCGGCGGAGGCGGCCGGGGAGGGCATCTCGACGGTGTAGTCGGGCCTCAGGTTCTGGATGCGCCGGAAGGCGGCCGCCTCCTCCTCGAGGATGTCGGGATGGGGCCCGGCCTCCTTGCTGAGCTCCTCCTCGAAGCCGCCGAAGCCGGTGCCGGCGGGAATGAGGCGGCCGATGATCACGTTCTCCTTGAGGCCGCGGAGCCAGTCGCTCTTGCCCTCGATGGCCGCCTCGGTGAGCACCCGGGTGGTCTCCTGGAAGCTGGCGGCGGAGATGAAGCTGTCGGTGTTGAGGGAGGCCTTGGTGATGCCCAGCAGCACCGGCGTGAACTCCGCCGGAGCGCCGCCGGTGATGCCCATGGCGGAGTTCACCTGCTCCACCTGGCGCAGCTCGATGAGCTCGCCGGGAAGCAGGGTGGTGTCGCCGGCATCCTCGATCCGCACCTTGCTGGTCATCTGGCGCACGATCACCTCGATGTGCTTGT
>CAZVPB010000226.1:0-3315 GCA_964628165.1 uncultured Cyanobium sp. | reverse complement strand
GCCCAGGCGATCGAGAGGCCGTCGAAGGTGGCGGTGCCGCGGCCGATCTCGTCGAGGAGCACGAGGGAGCGGTCGCTGGCGTGGTGAAGGATGTTGGCGGTTTCGGCCATCTCCACCATGAAGGTGGACTGGCCGCTGGCGAGGTCGTCGACGGCGCCGACGCGGGTGAAGATGCGGTCGGTGATTCCGAGGCGGGCCGAGCGGGCCGGGATCCAGCTGCCGGTCTGGGCCATCAGCTGCAGCAGCCCGGTCTGGCGCAGGTAGCAGCTCTTGCCGCTGGCGTTGGGGCCGGTGAGCACGAGCAGGTCGGGGCCGGCGGGGGCCGCCAGGGCGATGTCGTTGGCGGTGAAGCCCTGCTCCGCCAGCAGCTGCTCCACCACCGGATGGCGGCCGGCCTCGATCACCAGCTCGCGCCCCTCGCTCAGCTCGGGCCGGCAGTAGCCCTCGGTGGCGGCCACCTCCGCCAGGGAGGCGAGGGCGTCGAGGGCGGCCACCAGCCGCGCCGCGGCCCGGATGTCCTCCGCCCGCTCGCCCGCCGCCACACGCAGCCTGCAGAAGAGGTCGTACTCCCGCTGGGCGGCGCGGGCCCGCAGCTGCAGGATGTGGCCCTCGCGGTTCTTGAGCTCCGGGGTCACGAACCGCTCCTCGTTGGCGAGGGTCTGGCGGCGGATCCAGTGGTCCGGCACCGCCTGGGCCTTCGCCTTCGTCACGGCGAGGAAGTAGCCGAAGCTGCGGTGGTGCTGCAGCCGCAGGTGGGGGTTGCCGCTGGCGGCCCGCTCGCGGCGCTCCTGCTCCGCCAGCCAGGCCTGCTGGTCGTCGAGGCGGTTGCGGAGGCCGTCGAGCAGGGGATCGACGCCGTCATGGATGAGCCCCCCCTCGGTGAGGGAGAGGGGCGGCGCGTCCACCAGCACATGGCGCAGCCGCTCCGCCAGGGCGGCCAGCTCCGGCCAGGGGCGGCAGAGGGCCCGCAGCGGTTCGGCACCGCAGTCCCGCAGCAGGTGGGCGAGCCGGGGCAGGCGCTCCAGGCCATCGGCGAGGGCCACCAGGTCGCGGGCGGAGGCGCTGCCGGCGCCGGCGCGGCCCGCCAGCCTCTCCAGGTCGCCCATCGGCCGCAGCAGGCGCCGCAGGGCCAGGCGCAATGGCCGGTGCTCCACCAGCTCGCTCACCGCCTCCTGGCGCTCGAGGATGGAGGGCAGCCGCACCAGGGGCGCCTCGATCCAGCGGCGCAGGCAGCGGCCGCCCATGGCGGTGCTGGTGCGGTCCAGCGCCCACAGCAGCGAGCCCTCGAAGGCGCCGCCGAGCTGGGTGCGGGTGAGCTCGAGGTTGCGGCGGGTCTGGGCGTCGAGCACGAGATGGTCGCCGCCGTGCCAGAGCCGGGGCCGCTCCAGGGGGATCGGGCCGGAATCGGGATGGGTGTCGTCGAGATAGGCGAGCAGCCCGGCGGCGGCCCGCAGGGCGAGGGGGGTCTCCCCCAGGCCGAGACCGTCGAGGGCGGCGAGGCGGAACCGCTCCAGCAGCCGGGCACCGGCCTCCGCCAGCCCGAAGGGGGTACGGGCCACGGCGGTGAGCCGCAGCCCCTCCGGACACCAGCCGGGCCGGCCCTCCTCTTCCGTCTGGGGCTCGGGCCACACCACCTCGGCCGCCTCCACCTGCAGCAGCTCCTGGTGCAGGGCGGCGCTTCCGGCCCGCTCGGTGACGCGGAACTCGCCGGTGCTGACGTCGGCGACCGCCAGCCCCCAGCGCCCCCCCTCCGGCACCACGGCACAGAGCCAGTTGTTGCGCCGGGCGGCGAGCATGCCCTCCTCGATCACCGTGCCGGGGGTCAGCACCCGGGTGATGCCGCGCCGCAGCAGCGCCCCCTTGGCGGGGGTGGCCTCCAGCTGGTCACAGAGGGCGACGCTGAAACCGCGCCGCACCAGCTCGCCGCAGTACCGCTCGGCGGCATGGTGGGGGATGCCCGCCATGGGCACGCGGCCGACCGTTCGCCCGCCCTCCTTGCCGGTGAGGGTGAGTTCCAGCAGGCGCGCCAGGGTGATGGCGTCCTCGAAGAAGCACTCGAAGAAGTCGCCGAGGCGGTAGAGCAGCACCCGCTCCGGCTGGGCCGCCTTGAGCTCCACGTAGTGCCGCAGCATCGGCGTGAGCGCCGCGGGATCCACCAGGCCGTGGTGGTGCCAGCGGGGCAGATCGCCCTCGGGCTCGTGGTCGGCACCGCTGGCGGCGGCCTCCTCCCAAGTGGCGTCGTGCTCAGGCGCCGGAGGAACGCCTGATCCATCGGCCGGCACCGGTTCGCCCTCGCTTTTGGAGGCCGGTGCATCCCTGCGCCGCCGCGGCCGGCGGGCCACCTCCTCGATCAGGGCGTCCTCATCGAGCTCGGCCGGCTCCCCGTCCGGCGCCCGGGCGGTGGAAGTCCCGGCGGGGGGCGGCATGGTCAGCGCCGTCGCCTCCCCGCCGAAGAGGTCCACCTGGAGCGCCTCGGCGCCCACCAGCGACAGCTGCTGTCCGGCCTTCGCCGCCATGGCACTGTGCGTGGGGGAAGCCCATCCTAAGGGGCACTACCGGTGGGGTCGGGCCCGCCTCACGCGGGTGGGGCGAGCCGCCCCGACAACATGTGAAGGATGGTCCGGCCCCCCAGAAAGCCCAGTGGGGCACGTGTGAGAATCCGGATCCGAGCCCGGAGTCGGCCCTTCCCCACCCATGCAGATCCTCAACACCCTCACCGTGCTGGCGCTGGTGGTGCTCTCCTTCGCGCTGATCGTGGCCGTGCCGGTGCTCTACGCCAGCAGCGAGGACAGCGGCCGCTCGAACCGGCTGATCCTCCTCGGCGGTCTTGCCTGGGTGGCGCTGGTGCTGGTGAACTGGGGCATGAGCTTCTTCGTGGTGTGATCGCTTGACGGTCTTCGAGGGGCGCTTCACGGATGCCGCCGGCCTGCGCATCGGCGTGGTCGTCGCCCGCTTCAACGACCTGGTGACCGGGAAACTGCTCAGCGGCTGTCTCGACTGCCTGGCCCGCCACGGCATCGACACGGGGGCAGAGAGCCCACAGCTGGACGTGGCCTGGGTGCCGGGGAGCTTCGAGATCCCCCTGGTGGCCCAGCGGCTCGCCGCCAGTGGCCGCTACCAGGTGGTGATCACCCTCGGGGCGGTGATCCGCGGCGACACCCCCCACTTCGACGTCGTGGTGGCCGAGGTGAGCAAGGGGGTGGCGGCCGTGGCCCGCGACACCGGCATCCCGGTGATCTTCGGGGTGCTCACCACCGACACCCTGCAGCAGGCTCTCGAACGCGCCGGCATCAAGAGCAACCTGGGCTGGTCCTA
>CAZVPB010000225.1:0-3325 GCA_964628165.1 uncultured Cyanobium sp. | reverse complement strand
CCTACGGCAACACCGCCGCCATCGCCGATGCCCTGGCCCAGGGCGTCTCCCGCACGGGGGTGCGGGTGGAGAGCATCAACTGCGAGTTCAGCGAGCCGGATCAGCTGGTCAGTGCCATCCGGTCCTGCGATGCCCTCCTGATCGGTTCCCCCACCCTGGGGGGCCATGCCCCGACGCCGATCGTGGCGGCCCTGGGCACCGTCCTGGCCGAAGGCGACCGCAACAAGCCGGTGGGGGTGTTCGGCAGCTTCGGCTGGAGCGGGGAGGCCCTGGATCTCCTGGAGGGCAAGCTCAGGGACGGCGGCTTCCGCTTCGCCTTCGAGCCGATCAAGGTGAAGTTCAGCCCCGACCCCGCCCGCATCCAGGCGATCGAGGAGACCGGGACGGCACTGGGGCGTGAGCTCCTGGCCGCCCAGCGCCGCAGCGAGCGGCGGGGTGGCGCCGGGGGTCTGCGGGAAAGCCGCAGCGACCCCGCCATCCAGGCCCTGGGCAGGGTGGTGGGCACCCTGAGCGTGCTCACCACGGTGCGCGGCGAGGGGGAGAACCGGCTGAGCAGCGCCATGGTGGCCAGCTGGGTGAGCCAGGCCAGCTTCACCCCCCCCGGGGTGACGGTGGCGGTGGCGAAGGACCGGGCGGTGGAGATGCTCCTCCACGTGGGCGACCGCTTTGCCCTCAACGTGCTCGCCGCCGGCCGGGAGAACGGGCCCATGAAGAGGTTCCTGCAGCCCTTCCAGCCCGGTGCCGACCGCTTCGCCGACGAGGAGCTCGCCTGGAGCCCCGGCGGACAGCCGATCCTGCCGGAGGCCCTGGCCTGGCTGGAGGCCAGGGTGATGCAGCGCATGGAATGCGGCGATCACTGGCTGATCTACGCCCGGGTGGAGCACGGGGCGGTGCTGGATCCCGGCGGCACCACCGCGGTGCATCACCGCCGCAGCGGCGCCACCTACTGAGGCGAGCCCGGACGGAACCGCCCAGGCCGCCCGGAGGGATCAGGCGGCGGCCGGCGGAGTCGGGTGGCCGCCGCCGCCATGGAACGGGATCACCAGGGTGGCCCAGTGCTCGGGCCGCTCGGGGCGGGGGCGGCGGGCCCGCCGCACGCCGAAGGGAACCCGCACCACGTTGGTTCCCTCGACCCTCTGCAGTCCGGCTTTCCCGGAAGGTCCGTCGTCGCTGCCGTACCCGCTCATGTCCCCGATGATGAAGGCGGAAGTGGTCCCCGCCGGTCGGCGGGAAACAGGGCAATGATGCGGCACGCCGCCCCCGATCGGTAGCCCCCTGAACCCTCAGGCGGCCACTTCCGTGACCGACAGGCTCTCCGAGGCGAGTTCCTCCACGGTGGGGCAGGTGCACACCAGGTGGCGGTCGCCGTAGGCGTTGTCGATGCGGGCCACGGCGGGCCAGAGCTTGCCCGCCTCGCGCTGCGCCTCCCCGGCCGGGAAGGCGGCCTCGCTGCGGCTGTAGGGGCGGTCCCAGTGGTCGTCGGTCACCGCCGCCAGGGTGTGGGGAGCGCGCTTGAGCGGACTGGCCTCGGGCGCGATGGCACCGGAGGCGATCGCCTCCGCCTCGGCACGGATGGCGATCATGGCGGCGCAGAAGCGGTCGATCTCGGCCAGCGACTCGCTCTCGGTGGGTTCCACCATCACCGTGCCGGCCACCGGCCAGCTCACGGTGGGGGCATGGAAGCCGTAGTCCATCAGCCGCTTGGCGAGGTCATCGACCTCCACTCCGGCACTGCGCCGGAGCGGCCGGAGGTCGAGGATGCATTCGTGGGCCACCCGGCCCCCTGCTCCCCGGTAGAGGACGGGGTAATGGGGGTCGAGGCGGGCGGCGATGAGGTTGGCGGAGAGCAGGGCCACCTGGCTGGCGCGGCGCAGGCCCTCGCCGCCCATCATGCGGATGTACATCCAGCTGATCGGCAGGATGCCGGCGCTGCCCCAGGGGGCCGCCGACACCGGACCGATCGCCACGCCCGGCTCACCGCCGACGGCCGGCCCCAGCGGGTGGCCCGGCAGGAAGGGCACGAGGTGGGCCGCCACGGCGATCGGGCCGACACCGGGACCGCCGCCGCCGTGGGGAATGCAGAAGGTCTTGTGGAGATTGAGGTGGCACACGTCGGCGCCGTAGAGCCCCGGCTTGCAGAGACCCACCTGGGCGTTGAGGTTGGCGCCGTCGAGATAGACCTGGCCGCCGTGCTCGTGCACGATCCGGCAGAGCTCCCGGATCCCCGTCTCGAACACGCCGTGGGTGGACGGATAGGTCACCATCACCGCGGCGAGCTCACCGGCGTGGGCGCGGGCCTTGGCCTCCAGATCGGCCAGGTCCACGTTGCCCCCGTCGTCGCAGGCGACCGCCACCACCTGCATGCCCGCCATGACGGCGCTGGCGGGGTTGGTGCCGTGGGCGCTGGTGGGGATGAGGCACACGCGGCGATGGGACTCGCCGCGGCTCTGGTGCCAGGCCCGGATCACCATGAGGCCGGCGAATTCCCCCTGGGAGCCGGCATGGGGCTGGAGCGTCACGCCGGCGAAGCCGGTGATGGCGGCCAGCCAGGCCTCGAGATCGGCCACGACCCTGCGGTAGCCCTCCATCTGGCCGGGGGGGGCGAAGGGATGGATGCCGCTGAAGGCGGGCCAGCTGACCGGCACCAGCTCCGCTGCCGCATTCAGCTTCATGGTGCAGCTGCCCAGCGGGATCATGCCGTGCACCAGGGAGAAGTCCCGGGCCGCCAGGCGGTGGATGTAGCGGAGCAGCTCCGTCTCGCTGCGGTGCCGGTGGAAGGCGGGCTGCCGCAGCCAGGGTTGGCGGCGCGGGGGCAGCTGGACGGGCCAGGGGTCGTGCTCCGGCCCGCCGGCCAGGGCCGAACGGAACGCGTCCACCGCCGCCACGGCGGTGGCGGGATCCGCGGCGAGGGCCCCCAGCAGCCGCTCCAGTTCACCGGGGTGGCTGAGCTCGTCGAGGCTGATCGCCACCACACCGGCATCGGCGGCGCCCGCCGGGCTCCCCTCGCCCGCCAGGCCGTGCCGCAGATTGAACCCCTCCGCCTCGGCCCGGGCCACGATCTCGCCGCTGGCGGGGGAGCGGATCACCAGGGTGTCGAAGCCGGGATCCGGATCGGGCGACAGACCCAGGCGGCCGAGGGCCGGCATGAGCGCCTGGCGCAGGCGGAGGATGCGGCGGGCGATGGCCTCGAGGCCCTCGGGGCCGTGATGAACGGCATAGAAGGAGGCCATCACCGCCAGGAGCACCTGGGCGGTGCAGATGTTGCTGGTCGCCTTGTCGCGGCGGATGTGCTGCTCGCGGGTCTGCAGGGCCAGGCGGAGGGCGG
>CAZVPB010000224.1:0-3358 GCA_964628165.1 uncultured Cyanobium sp. | reverse complement strand
CCTCCGAGTTCTCCGGCTTCCTCCTCTACAAGGAACTCAGCCGCCGCATCAAGGAACAGAACCCTCTCCTGGCCGAGTGCTTCGCCCACATGGCCCGCGACGAGGCCCGCCATGCGGGCTTCCTCAACAAGGCCATGGCCGACTTCGGTCTGCAGCTCGACCTGGGCTTCCTCACCGCCCACAAGCAGTACACCAAGTTCAGCCCTGAGCACATCTTCTACGCCACCTACCTTTCCGAGAAGATCGGCTACTGGCGCTACATCACGATCTACCGCCATCTCGAGCAGCACCCCGAGAGCAAGATCTTCCCGATCTTCAATTTCTTCGAGAACTGGTGTCAGGACGAGAACCGTCACGGTGACTTCTTCGACGCCCTGATGAAATCCGTGCCGAGCACCGTCACCGGCCTGCGGGCACGGCTCTGGTGCCGCTTCTTCCTCCTGGCCGTCTTCGCCACCATGTACGTGCGCGACGTGGCCCGCAAGGAGTTCTACGAGGCCCTCGGTCTCGACGCCCGGGAGTACGACCGCCACGTCATCCTGAAGACCAACGAGACCTCCGCCCGTGTCTTCCCTGTGGTGCTCGATGTGGAGAATCCCCAGTTCTTCGATCGGCTCGAGCGCATGGTGCAGACCAATGAAGCGCTGCGCAGCACCGATGAAGCTCCGCAGCCTGCACCGCTGAAACTCCTCCGCAAGCTTCCCCTCTGGGCGGCGAACGCCTACCAGATGGCCCGTCTCTTCCTCCTGCCCGCCATCCCCAGCCACCGGATGCAGCCCGCCGTTCGCTGATCACCCCCTTGGTTCTCTCCGCCAGTCCCGCCCTCTCCTCCCCCGCCCTCTCCAGCTTCCTCGATCCGCTCTGGCGCCCCCGCCTGGAATCGGTTCTCTCGGCAGGCCGCTCCGCCGGTGCGGATCTGGTGGAGGTGTTTCTCGAATCCATCGATTCCCTCGGCCTCCTGGCGGAACAGGAGGCGATCACCAGCGTCACCCCCTCCTTCGGCCGGGGGGCGGGAATCCGCGTCTTCCGCGGCCGCCACGACGGGTTCGTCTCCACCAACGATCTGAGCGAGCAGGGGCTCCGCAGGGCCCTCGAGCAGGCCCTGGGCATGCTGGGGCTCACTCCTGCCCTGCAGGGCAGGAACGGCTTCGACGGTCTGCCGGATCTGCGCGACCACGGTGCCCTCAAGAACGGCTGGCTCGCCGCCTGCCCCTCCATGGGGGAGGCGAGCGGGCGGCTGCTGGAGGGCACCGCCAGCCTCGAGCGCCACGGCCGTCATCTCCAGACCCGCCGCGGCAGCTACTCCCGCAACTGGCAGGAAGTGCTGGTGGCGGCCAGCGACGGCACCTTCGCCCGTGATGTCCGCCTCCACCAGTCCCTCGGCCTGAGCGTGGTCGCCGCCGACGGCGACCACCGGGCCAGCCTCGGCCGCCGCTACGGCAGCACCGACCTGCCCGACGATCTGCGCCGCTGGGATGCCGAATCCAGTGCCCGGGAGGTGTGCGACAGCGCCGGCACCATGCTCTACGCCGACTACGTGGACGCCGGCCAGTACCCGGTGGTGCTGGCCAACCGCTTCGGCGGCGTGATCTTCCACGAGGCCTGCGGCCATCTGCTCGAGACCACCCAGGTGGAACGGGGCACCACCCCCTTCGCCGATAAGGTCGGCGAGACGATCGCCCATGAAGCGGTCACCGCCATCGACGAGGGCAGCAGCCCCGCCGCCTTCGGCTCCCTCTCCATGGACGACGAGGGGATGGAACCGCAGCGCACCGTGCTGATCGAGAACGGCGTGCTGCGCCGGTTCCTCAGTGACCGGGCCGGCGAGCTGCGCACCGGTCATCCCCGCACCGGCAGCGGCCGCCGCCAGAGCCACACCTTCGCCGCCGCGAGCCGTATGCGCAACACCTACATCGCAGCCGGTCCCCACAGCCCCGACGACCTGATCGCCTCGGTGGACAGGGGGCTCTACTGCAAGTCGATGGGGGGCGGCAGCGTCGGACCCACCGGTCAGTTCAACTTCGCTGTCGAGGAGGGCTACCTGATCGAGAACGGCAGGCTCGGCAGGCCGGTGAAGGGGGCGACCCTGATCGGCGAGGCCAAGGAGGTGATGCCGCGCATCTCCATGTGCGCCAACGACCTCGACCTGGCCGCAGGTTTCTGCGGATCGGTGAGCGGCAGCATCTTCGTGACCGTGGGTCAGCCCCACATCCGGGTCGACACCATCACGGTGGGGGGACGCTGAGAATGGCTCAACTGGTCGCTGAGCAGCTGCGCTCCCGCCTCGAGACGCTCGCCCGGCGCGAGGGGGTGAGCCGCTGGGATCTGGGGGCCGCCTGCAGCACCGACACCTCCGTCCAGGTGGACCGCGGCGAGCCCAAGCAGATGAAGGGCGCCCAGCGCAGCGCGATCACCGTGCGGGTGTGGAACGACGACGGCCTGGTGGGCATCACCAGCACCTCCGACCTCTCCGATGAAGGCCTGGCCAGGGCGCTGGCGGGGGCCCGGGACGCCAGCCGCTTCGGCAACCCCGACGACATCCCCGCCTTCTCCCCCCTGGCCACCGCCCCCCTCGAGCCCCTCCACCAGCCGCTCGAGCCGTCCGTGGCGATCCTCGATCTTCTGGAGATCCTCAAGCGGGCCGAAGGAGACCTTCTGAGCCGTCATCCCGCCATCACCACCGTTCCCTACAACGGCCTGGCCCAGCGCAGCGGTGAACGCCTCTATCTCAACAGCGACGGAGCCTGCCGCCAGCAGGCCTCCACCACCGCAAGCCTCTACCTCTATGCACGGGCCGAGGAGACCGGCCGCAAGCCCCGCAGCAGCGGCGCCGTCCGCCTCGCCCACGGCGCCGCCGGCCTCGACATCGACGGCTGCGTCGACGAGGCGGCCCGGCGCACCATCTCCCACCTCGACTACGCACCGATCGCCACCGGCCGTTACACCTGCGTCTTCAGCCCCGAGGCCTTCCTCGATCTGATCGGCGCCTTCAGCAGCATGTTCAATGCCAGGGCGGTCCTCGACGGCGTCAGCCTCAGCCGGCGGGAATCGATCGGGGAGACCCTGGCGGTGCCCTTCCTCTCCATTCACGACGACGCCCGCCACCCCGGCAATGTGGGAGCCAGCGCCTTCGACGGGGAGGGAACGCCCACCCGACGGCTGGCCCTGGTGGAGGGCGGCGTGCTGCGCAGCTTCCTCCATTCCGAAGCCACCGCCCGCGCCTTCGGGGTGGAGCCCACCGGCCATGCCGGTCTGGGGGCGAAGGTGTCGGTGGGACCGGACTGGTTCGAGGTGGGGGCCACGCCCGGCGCCGCGGGAGGGGAGAGCCACCTCGACCGCTTCGCCGCCGGCGGCCGCG